>JAATGA010000047.1 GCA_015654855.1 Rhodobacterales bacterium | reverse complement strand
GCCTCGTGGATCACCAGACCCGCGACGGTGTTGGCCTCGGCGTCGGCCAGATGCCAGTCGGTCGCCCGGTTCAGGTCGCGGATCGTCATGCCGCCGTCGATCAGGTAGTCCCCGTCCGGGGCGCGCTTCAGTCCCCGGTCGCGGGCGACGACATCCATCTCGTCGGTAATGTCGCCCACGATCTCCTCAAGGATGTCCTCAAGCGTGATCAGGCCGCGCAAGGATCCGTATTCGTCCACGACAAGCGCGAAATGCGTCCGGCGCGACAGGAATTCGCGCATCTGTTCGTCGAGCGTCGTAGTGTCGGGGATGAAATAGGGCTTCATCGCCACTTTCACGATGTCCATCCCGTCGAGGTCCATCCCCTAGATGCGAAACTTGTGCACCTCGCGCAGCAGGTCCTTGGTGTGCAGGATGCCGACGATGTTCTCGCCGTTGTCGCGGTAGAGCGGGATCCGCGTATGCGGCGAGGCGAGGGCCTTGTCGATGATCTGCGAGGCGGGAAGACCCGCGTCGATCATCTCGATCGAGGAGCGGTGGCGCATGATCTCGTCCACCGTGCGGCTGGCGAGGTCCAGCGCGCCGAGCAGGCGGTTGCGCGCCTCGGTCTCGACCGCGCCCTCGCTGTGGCCAAGCGCGATGGTGTCGGCGATCTCCTCCCGCGCGGCGAGGATACGGGCGCCGGGATCGGCGGCGACGCCGAAGGGCGAAAGGACCGCCCGCGCCAGCCGCCGCAGCAGCGCGACCAGCGGCGACAGCGCCGCGACCAGGATCGCGACCGGCGGGGCGAGTGCAGCCGCCACCCCCTCGGGATGTGCGGCGGCGAGCGTGCGGGGCAGCACATCGGCCAGCACGATCAGCAAGGCGGTGACCGCGAAGCCCGCGACCAGCGCCGGCCAGCCCTGGCCCATCCGCGCCAGCTCCGCCGCGCTGGCCGAGGCCGCGAGCACCCGCATCAGCGTGTTGGCGATCAGCAGCGGCCCGGCCCGGCCCTCGGTCTCGGCCGCCAGGCGCAGGGCGCCGGCGGCCCCGCGCCGGCCCCGGTCGGCCATTTCCTTCAGCCGGGTGCGCGAGGCGGCGCCAAAGGCGGTTTCTGCCGCCGACAGCAGGGCCGAGGCGAGGACGGGCAGCAGCACCGACAGGGTGAAGATCAGCGAGAACATGGCCCTATCCCTTGCGGGCCAGCGGGTGTTTCGTCAACACCAGATCTTTCAGACCGTCGTCAAGGACATGGGTGTAGATCTCGGTCGTGGCCACATCGGCATGGCCGAGCAGCGTCTGGATCGCCCGCAGATCCGCGCCTCCCGCCAGCAGATGCGTGGCGAAGGCGTGGCGCATCCGGTGCGGCGTGACCTTTTCGGGGCTGATTCCGGCGGCCACAGCGATATCCTTGATCAGGACGAAGAAATGCTGGCGCGTCATCCCCGTGCCGGGCTTGCCGCCCGGAAACAGATGGCGCGAGGGCGCGCGGCCCTTTGCCCGCTCTTCGTCCTCGGCGGCATCGCGCACCGCGAGCCAGGCTTTCAGTGCCGCGCGGGCGGGAGTGGACAGCGGCACCATCCGTTCCTTGTCGCCCTTGCCGCGCACCAGGATCATCTTCGGGTCGCCCCGGACGGCGGCGACCGGCAGTTCCACTAACTCCGTCACCCGCATCCCCGTGGCGTAAAGCAGTTCGACCATGGCAAGGTTGCGCAGGCGGTCCGCCGGGCTGCGCCCATGGGCTTCGGCTGCACCGATCAGGCGCAACACCTCGTCCCGGTCCAGGGTTTTCGGCAGGCGGCGGGTCGCGCCCGGCCCCTTCATCCGCAGCGCCGGATTGTCGGCGCGCCAGCCCTCCTCATGCGCGAAGCGGTAAAGCTGGCGGATCGAGGACAGGCGGCGCGCACGGGTGGCTTTCGACAGGCCCTGCGCGTCGCAGAAGACCAGATAATCCTCGACCGACGCCCGCTCGGCGGCCTGGAAATCGTCGCCCCGCCGGGCCAGCCATTCGGCGAAGTCGATCAGGTCGCGGCCATAGGCGAGTTGCGTGTTCTTCGCCGAACCCTGTTCGGCGGCCCGCGCGTCGAGGAAGGTGGAAATCCACCGCTCCATTCCCGCGCCGATGCCGGGACCCGCGGGGACAGGGCGGCGTGCGGGTGCGGAGGCTTTGGTCGCGGCAATGCCCGCGGGCGTTTTGCGGGCGGGGCCGGTGCCTGACGCGCCGGTCATCCCCGCCGCTCCAGCAGCATCAGTTCCAGCGCCGCCTGTCGCGCGGCACGGTCGAGGCCCACATGTTGCAGCAGTGACAGACCCTGGGCCACGCCGCGCTGATCGCCGTGCAGCGCGGTCGAGATGCGGCCGATGGCGGCCAGCACCGCCTCGCCCAGCCGGTCCTGTTCCAGCAGCGCGGTCAGTTCCGGCCCGGGATCGGGGGAAAGGAAGGCCGGCGCGATGGCCCGGCCCATGCTGTCGGGCGGCACCAGCCCCCGGATCTCGCCACGCGCGAGGCCGCCGAGAAAGGCCTCGCGCAGGTCGGCGGGTTTGTGGGCGGCGGCGATGCCGGCGGCGTCGGGCGACAGAAGCCCGACCTCGAAGGCGATGCGCGCCGCGTCGCCGGTCAGCGGCAGCTTCGACAGGGCCGAGCCGTAGAGGATGGCGAAGGGCACCTCGATCTCGGCCTCGGTCATGCCGGTCCAGACGACGGGCAGCGCCTGTTCGACGGCGGTCGCATCGCTCTCGGTCATCGCCTTGTCGAAGGCCTGGAAGGCCGCCACCCGATCCCAGACCCCGCCCGAGGCCGCGGCTTTCCGTTCGGTGTAAAGCCCCAGGATCAGGTTCGGGGCGACGACGCCCACCCGTTCCAGCCGCTCGGCCGCGTCGAGCTGCGATTTCCAGCCGGCATTGGCGCCCAGTTCCGCATGGGCGAAGGCGACGGGCAGGGTGGCGGTGGGCAGCGGCTCGCCGATCGCCTCGAACATGCGCCATTCCAGCGGCGTCACGGGCGAGGGGACGGGGGGCGGCGGCTCGCCCTCGTAAAGATCGGGGTCGAGGAAGCGACCGATCAGCGCCTCCTCATCCGCCGTCACCCGGCCGAGCGCGACCCCGGTGCGCAAGGACAGCGCCGCCGCGTTCCAGTCGCCGGAGCGGGCGAGGCAGAAGATGCGGGCGGGGAATGTCGGCGACAGGTTCGGATGGC
>JAATGA010000279.1 GCA_015654855.1 Rhodobacterales bacterium | reverse complement strand
GCAGCGAGCGTTTCAGCACGGCGCGGCTGGCGCCTTTGTATTCCGCCTCAAGCCGCTCGGAGATCTGGCCTTTCAGCGCGGACAGGTCTTCGGCGCCGAATTTCTTCGCCAGGTCGTCGTCGATCTCGGACGCTTTCGGGGCCTTGACCGCTTTGACCGTCACGGCAAAGATCGCGTCCTTGCCGGCGAGATGGGCAGCGCCGTATTCCTCGGGGAATTTGACGTTGACCGAAACCTCGTCATCGGCTTTCACGCCGACAAGCTGATCCTCGAAGCCCGGGATGAACGAATTCGAGCCGAGGACCAGCGGGTAATCCTCCGCGGCGCCACCCTCGAATTCCGCGCCGTCGACCGAACCCTTGAAGTCGATCACGACCTGATCGCCCTCTTTCGCTTTCGAGCCCTTCTTGCGGTCCTCGAAATCCTGCGCGGTCTCCGCCAGGTTTTTCAGTGCCTCATCGACCGAAGCCTCATCGGCCTTCACGACCAGACGTTCCAGCACCAGCGCGCCGGCATCGACATCCGGGATCGGCGGCAGGGTGTCATAGGCAACCTCGACGACGACATCGTCGCCCTCTTTCCAGGTCTCGCCAGCCACCATTTTCACGTCCGGCTGAAGCGCCGGGCGGTCGCCGGTCGCGTCGAAATGCGATTTCAGCGCGCCGTCGATCGCGTCCTGGATCGCGTCGCCCAGGATGCGCTGGCCGAACTGCTTTTTCAGGATCGCGAGCGGCACCTTGCCCTTGCGGAAGCCCTTGATCTCGACCTCGGGCTGAGCTTCGAGCAGTTTCTCGGTGACCTTCGCTTCGAGCTCGGCCGCCGGCACGGTGATGGTGTAGCCGCGCTTCAGGCCTTCTTTCAGGGTCTCGGTGACCTGCATTGATCCGTCCTTTTCCAAACCTTGTGGTGCGGGCGAAGGGACTTGAACCCCCACGCCTTGCGGCGCCGGAACCTAAATCCGGTGCGTCTGCCAGTTCCGCCACGCCCGCATCCTTCCCCGCAGGTGCGGGGAAAAATCTGCGGCCTTCTATCAAAGCCCAAACGGGGATGCGAGAGGAAAAGAAAGTCCCCGGTCGAGGAAAACGCCGAAGCGCCGGCGGGCCACGACAGGGCAGACGACAGGGCGCGCGATGCGTGGGCCGGAGGCGGGGCAGGATGCGGGCGGGCGCATCCACTTTGCGCACCGATTCATCGCCAAAATGACTGTTCCGTGCCCCGTTCCTGCCGTATTCTGCCGCGAAACAAAAGAGCAGATACAACCGGAACAGGCGAGGTCCCCGATGCGGCGCGAGTCCGAGGCGATGGTGCGGTATATCCCGGCCCGTGTTTTGCCCGCCCGCGGCTTTGCCGCCGGAACGGCGGTTATGACCCTGGACGGCGCGCTGCCGGTCGAGTTCCTGACCCCCGGCGACCGGGTGCTGACCCGCAACGGCGCGCGCGTCCTACGCCGGATCGACGTTTCCGTCGCCACCGACACCATCGCCATCCGCATCGGAGCCGAGACCCTGGGGATCGACACGCCCGCCGACGATCTGCTCGTCGCGCCCTGCCAGCCGGTCGTGGTGCGCGACTGGCGGGCGCGGGCGATGTGCGGCGCGGCCTCGGGCGTGGTTGCGGCGGATGCGCTTTGCGACGGCGAGTTCATCCGCGAGGAGCGGGTGGCCGAGTTGCGGCTTTTCACCCTGTGCTTCGACGCGGCGGAAGTGATCTATGCCGGGGGGCTGGAGCTGGCCTGCCCGGCGCTGACCGTCGTGGCCTGACACCTTCCGCCCGGGCGGCGCGGTCGGACCCGCCCGTTCTGATCGGCGACACCGGATTTCAACCGCCCTTTCACCCGTGCCGCATTCCCGCCTGAGCCTTTGCTGAAATGCCTTTACGGCCGCGTGGCGTTGCCTCGCGGCCTTTGGCTTGGTAAGTCCCGGAACGAAATTCACGGAGGGGATACATGAGCCGCGCATTCGTCTTTCCGGGGCAGGGCGCCCAGACCATCGGCATGGGCAAGGCCCTGGCCGGGGCCTATCCGGCCGCGAAGGCCGTCTTCGACGAGGTGGACGAGGCGCTTGGCCAGAATCTGTCGGCCCTGATCTGGGAGGGGGATCAGGACGAACTGACCCTGACGCAGAACGCGCAGCCCGCGCTGATGGCGACCTCCATCGCCGCCCTGCGCGCGCTGGAGACCGAGGGCGTGACGCTGGAGGGGGCCGCGCAATTCGTCGCGGGCCATTCGCTCGGCGAATATTCCGCGCTTTGCGCCGCCGGCTCGATCGGGCTGTCCGACACCGCGCGACTGCTGCGCACCCGCGGCCAGGCGATGCAGGAGGCGGTTCCCGTCGGCGTCGGCGCCATGGCCGCTCTGCTCGGCCTCGATTTCGAGGCGGCGAGCGAAATCGCGCATGAGGCGGCCCAGGGCGAGGTCTGCCAGGCGGCGAACGACAACGATCCGGCGCAGGTCGTGGTCTCCGGCCACAAGGCGGCGGTGGAGCGGGCGGTGGAACTGGCGAAAGCGCGCGGCGCGAAACGGGCGATCCTGCTGCCGGTCAGTGCGCCCTTTCATTGCTCGCTGATGGAACATGCGGCGGCGGTGATGGCCGAGGCGCTGGCGGGCGTGGTGATTGCCGCGCCGAAGGTGCCGGTCGTGGTCAACGTCCGGGCCGAGGCGGTGACCGAACCCGACAAGCTGCGCGCTCTGCTGGTTGCGCAGGTGACGGGCTCGGTCCGCTGGCGCGAGTCCGTCCTGTGGCTGGAAGGCGCGGGCGTCGGCGATTTCTGGGAAATCGGCGCGGGCAAGGCGCTGTCGGGCATGATCAAACGCACCGCCAAAGGGGCGGAGACCCGCGCCATCGGCACGCCGGAGGATGTGGCGGCCGCCGTCGCCGGGCTGAACGGCTGAACGGACGGGGCTGCGAAGGGGCAGGGCCGCCGTCGCCCCGGCTGTTCGGCGCACGCAGCCGATCTCAACGAAAACGCCGGGGCAAGCAACTGCCCCGGCGTTTCGCTTTTCCGGCATCGGTCGGGCGGGGGAACCGGCGCCCCCGCCGGCCGATCAGGCCTTGCCCTTGTAGATGTCGATCAGCTTGCCCAGCATGGCGAGCGCATCCTCGCGGCTCCGCTGGAACGAGTTCCGCCCGATGATCGAGCCGTTGCCGCCACCGGCCAGGATCGCGCGGGCATCGTCGTAGACCGCATCCGCGCCCTTGGCCGCGCCGCCGGAGAAGACGATGATCCGCCGCCCGGCGAAGCTCGCCTGGACGCAATGTTCCACCCGCTTCGCGAGCGTCGAGATGTCGATCTTTTCCTTGTCGTAGACCTTCTGCGCCTCGGGCTGCATGATGTGGTCGGTCGACAGCTTGATCTTGATGATATGCGCGCCGAGCAGCGCCGCGATATGAGCGGCATAGGCGCCCACGTCGATGGCGGTTTCGCCCTCTTTCGTCACGCCCTCGCCGCGCGGATAGGACCAGATCACCGTGGCGACGCCCTTGGCGGCGGCCTCTTTGCGCATCTCGGCGATTTCCTCGAACATCGCGAGGCCGCAGTCCGAACCCGGATAGATCGTAAAGCCGATGGCCGCACAGCCAAGCCGCAGCGCGTCGTCGACCGAGGCGGTGATCGCCTGATCCTTGCCCGAGGTCCCCGACATCAGGCTGTTGGCCGAGTTCACCTTCAGGATCGTGGGGATCTGACCGGCGAAAGTATCGGCACCGGCCTCCAGCGGCCCCAGCGGCGCGGCATAGGCCGAAAGCCCCGCGTCGATGGCCAACTGGTAATGGTAGTGCGGGTCATAGCCTGCGGCATTCGGGGCAAAGCTGCGGGCCGGGCCATGTTCAAAGCCCTGGTCGACCGGCAGGATGATCAGTTTGCCGGTGCCGCCGAGTTTCCCCTCCATCAGGATACGGGCGAGGTTCGCCTTCACGCCGGGGGTTTCGCCTTCGTAATTGGCAAGGATCTTCTGGACAATCCGCGTCGTGCGCATGGGGCTCCCTCTTCCGGTTCCTGGGTTCTTGTTTCGGGCTTACGGCGGGCAGGGCCGCGCGGCAAGCATGGTTACGCTAACGGCGGGATGTGACGAATGATGTCAGCCCCGGCGCCTGAGCAATTGGTCAGCGACGAAAACGACGACCCTGCGCGGGACCAGCCGGACGACCAGGGCGAGGGCCTTGTTCTGCCAGCCGGGCACGCAGATCCGCCGGCCCGAGGTCAGCGCCCGCCACCCCGCCGCCGCGACCCGATCCGGGTCGGCCATGCCGGCCTTCGACAGCCAGGTCGCGCCCTCTGCCCCGTCGGCGGCGAAAAAGCCGGTGGCGGTGGCGCCGGGGCACAGGGCGGTGACCTGCACGCCCTTGCCCGACAACTCCTCGGCCATGGCCTCGGACAGCGACAGCACATAGGCCTTGCTGGCCGAATAGACGGCGAAGCCGGGGCCTGGCGCGAAGGCGGCGGTCGAGGCGACATTCAGGATGCGCCCGGATCCCGCCGCCGCCATGGTGACGGCGGCGAATTTCGCCAGAACGGTCAGCGCCATCAGATTGACGTGGAGCGTATCCTCCTCCCGCTCCCACCCCTCGGGGTCGTCGAAGCGGCCGAAATGGCCGAGGCCGGCGTTGTTGACCAGCACCGCGATACGCCGCCCCGCCGACGCCTCTTGCCACAGGGTTTCGGCGGCACCGGGGGCGGAAAGGTCGGTGGTCAGGCTGACGACGGGCACGTTATAGGCCCGCGTCAGCTTTGCCCCCAGCGTGTCGAGCCTGTCACGGCTGCGGGCGGCCAGGATCACGCCATAGCCCGCCCGCGCGGCCTCGGCCGCAAGCGCCGCGCCGATCCCGCCCGAAGCGCCGGTCACCAGTGCCCAGTCCCCGGGCTGCGCGGCCCCCCGGACAGCCCTCGCTTCACGAGCCATCGTCACAGATCGTCATTGCAAAAACTCCCCGTGGCGACAGCGCCCGATTACGACAGAAGCGCGGAGACCCCCGGCAGGTCCTTGCCCTCCATCCATTCGAGGAAGGCGCCCCCGGCGGTCGAAATGAAAGTGAAATCCTCCGCCGCCCCGGCGGCGTTGAGCGCCGCGACCGTATCACCTCCGCCCGCGACCGAGATCAGCTTGCCCTCGCGGGTGAGCATTGCGGCTTCAACGGCTGCGGCATTGGTGGCGGCGTCGAAGGGGGCGATCTCGAACGCGCCGAGCGGGCCGTTCCAGATCAGCGTTTTCGACGCCTCGAACACCGCTTTGATCGCCGCAACCGTCTGCGGCCCGGCGTCGAGGATCATCGCATCGGCGGGGCAGGCGGTGGCGGGAACCGTCTCGTTCGCGGCCCCGGCCTTGAACTCGCGGGCGACGACCACATCGACGGGCAGGTGGATGGTGCAGCCGGCGGCCTTCGCCTTGCCGAGTATGTCCAGTGCGGTATCGGCCATATCGCGTTCGGCCAGGCTTTCGCCGACCTCGATCCCTTGCGCGACGAGGAAAGTGTTCGCCATGCCGCCGCCGATCACCAGATGGTCGACCTTCGCCACCAGGTTGCCCAGCAGGTCGAGCTTGGTGGACACCTTCGCCCCGCCGACGACCGCGACCACCGGACGCTGCGGATTGCCGAGCGCGGCCTCAAGCGCCTTCAACTCGGCCTCCATCAGCCGGCCGGCGATGGCGGGCAGCAGATGGGCGATGCCCTCGGTCGAGGCATGGGCCCGGTGCGCGGCGGAAAAGGCGTCGTTGACATAGATGTCGCCGAGTGCCGCCAGGGATTTCGCGAGGTCCGGGTCGTTCTTTTCCTCGCCCGCATGGAACCGGGTGTTTTCCAGCAGGACCACATCCCCGGGGCCGGCGGCGGCGATCGCCTCCGCCGCCGGGGCGCCGATGCAATCGGGCGCGAAGATCACCTTGCGGCCAAGCGCATTCGACAGGGCGGGGACGATATGCGACAGGCTCATCTCCGGCACGGGTTTGCCCTTCGGTCGGCCGAAATGCGCCAGCAGCACGACCTTGCCGCAGCGGGCGACGATATCCTCGACCGTGGGGACGATCTTGTCGATGCGGGTGGTGTCGGTGACGTGGTTCCCCTCCATCGGCACGTTGATGTCGACGCGGGTCAGCACGATCTTCCCCGCCAGCGCCACGTCGTCGAGCGTTTTCCAGGCCATATCCGTCCCTCCATATCCGGGTCCGGCCCGACTTTTCCGCGACGCCGGGCGCCGCGTCAACAGGCTTGGGGAAGGAAGGGGGGCTGTCCGCCTCCCTCCTGGCCTGCGGCCAGTTCACTCGCCGAGGATATTTTCGCCAGGATGAGGGGGGCAGGAGGGCGCGGAATGGTGAGGGGGCCGGGGGTTTCCATTCTGCCGGTCTGCGACTACTTTCCGGGGCGAACCATCAAGGAGACCGAGGCCATGGCCGAGATCAAGGACCCCGAGAACACGATCATCCTGACGCTGAAGGATGGCGAGGTGATCATCGAACTGCTGCCCGACGTGGCGCCGGACCATGTCGCGCGGATCAAGGAACTGGCCCGCGAGGGCTTCTACGACGG
>JAATGA010000346.1 GCA_015654855.1 Rhodobacterales bacterium | reverse complement strand
CTCATCCTCCTCACCGCTGAACACCGGCGCACGGCCATTGGCGCCGACCTTCGGCGCGAGCCATACCATATCCTTGTCCAGCCAGATCAGCAGAGAGCCACGCCGCCGCAGCGCTTCATTGCAGATCTTCCGGTTCGTCACACGGCAGCGGGCGGGATCGGGCCTGGTCATGGCAAGCCATTAACCACATGGATTCGACAGGGAAATCGATTCGACGGAGAAATCCCGTTTGAAACGGGACTTCTGCAACAACGCCAAACGACGGGGGCAGAGTTTCGCGCCCTGATGACTGCCGAAGTCATCGCGGCCTGCGAGGGGGCCCGCGCGGCAGGCGCGACCGAGGTGGTGATCAACGATGCCCATGACAGCGGCCGCAACCTGATCCTCGACCGGTTGCCCGATTGTGTGCGGATCGTCCGGGGCTGGTCGGGGTACCCGGATGCGATGATGTTCGGCTTCGACGCCGGCTTCGCGGCGGCGATCTGCACCGGATACCATGCCAAAGCCGGATCCGAGGCGAACCCGCTCGCCCACACCACCAACCTGCGGATCTCGCGGCTTTTGCTGAACGGTGCAGTCGCGTCCGAGTTCGCCGTGAACGCGCTTTGCGCCGCCCGGTACGGCGAGCCCTTGGCCTTCCTGTCGGGCGATGCCGAAATCTGTGCCGATGCCCGCGCCATGGTGCCGGGGCTGGCGACGGTCGAAACGCTGGAAGGATTCGGGCGTGCCTCGCTTTCCGTTCCGCCCGCCCGCGCCGCGATCCGCGAGGGGGTCGAGGCGGCGCTTTCCGCCCCCGACCTAGGCCGCCGCCTGCCGCCGCTCTGCGGCCCGTTCGAGGTGGTGATCGAATTCCTCAACCCCACCAACGCTTATCGCTCCGGCTGGTATCCGGGGGCGAGGGCGCATGGCCCCCGCGCGATCGCCTTCGCCGCCACCGATTTCTTCGAAATCCAGCGCGCCTTGCGCTTTCTGACAGCCTGAAGCCTCTGCCCGGTTGTCGTGCCCCTGGCCCGGCATATCAGGTCCGTCAGAGCGCGTTGCGAACTGTGCT
Source organism: Rhodobacterales bacterium (assembly GCA_015654855.1). Lineage (GTDB taxonomy): Bacteria > Pseudomonadota > Alphaproteobacteria > Rhodobacterales > Rhodobacteraceae > JAATGA01. The sequence goes on along the minus strand of JAATGA010000346.1, from coordinate 7,867 downwards.
ACCGCACGGATGAGAGCGAGGGCAATGCCGGTGGCAGGGGTGATTTTCGGTCCCTCTCCGGCCGATTGGCGACGAGGTCAAAGGATCGGCGAACCTTTGTCCTGTAGCCGTCCGATTTCGCGGGCGTCTGGCCGCGCGCGCCCTAGCCTATACTATGGGCTGCGCCATCGGGAATGTCATCGTGACGCAAAGTCCGCCGGCGCGGTTCTCGAAAACCAGCATGCCGCCGTTGGTCGAGACGATCTCTTGCGCCAGCGCAAGGCCCAGGCCATCGCCCTCGGGATCGTGCGACAGGCTGACCCCGCGCGCGGTCACGAAGTCCATCTGGCTTTCGGGAATGCCCGGCCCGTCATCCTCGACGATCAGCGCGAGCATCGGGCCGGCGGCCTCGGACCGGATGGCGATCCGCGAACGGGCATGGCGCAGCGCATTTTCGGCCAGCGAGCCGAGCGCCTCGGCCAGATCCTGCGGATCGACCCGGATCGGGCGCGGTTCTACCGCGACCAGGATTTCGACCGCGCCGCCGCGCGCGGTGCGGCGCAACACGTCCGCCACCCCGCGCGCGATCCGCTCGGGGTGGCTGGTCCCCTGTCCCGCGATCCGGTCGCGGCCGAGTTCGTGGTCGATGCGCAGGCGGATCGTCTCGACGATCTGCTCGATGGCAAGGGCCGGCACGGACTGGCCCGCCGCCCGCAATCGCCCGGCCTCGCCCAGCAGAGCCTGAAGCGGGGTCTTCAGCGTATGGGCCAGATCGGCCGCGCGGTTGCGCGCCTTTTCGATCCGGGCGTCGCGTTCGTCCAGAAGGTCGTCGATCTCTTGTGCCAGCGGCTGCACCTCTTGCGGCATGTCGCGGCCAAGGCGCGGCATATCGCCGGTTCCGAGCCGCGCGACCTGATGGCGGATCCGGCGGAAGGGGCGCAATCCCACCGCCACCTGGATGAAGGAGGTGACGATCAGAAGCCCGCCCAGTACAGCGAGGAAGGGCACCAGATCGCGGGCGAAAAGGCTCTGCGCCTCGGTGAAACTGCGGCGGTCCAGCGCGACCGAAACCCGGACCGGCACCCTGGCCGCGCCGACCAGGATCAGCCGGTCCAGGATCAGCAACGCCTGGCCATCCGGCCCGGGGCCGGTGGTGATCCGGCTTTCCCCGGGCGCGGGGCGCGGCCCCAGCGGCAGCACCGCATCCCAAAGCGATTGCGAGCGATAGCTGCGACCCACGATGTCGATCTGCCAGTATTGCCCCGAGAACGGGCGCAGATAGCGCGGGTCCCCGCCGATCGTATCCGCCGGCGCCTCCGGCGGCGTGTTGAGCCGCAGGCCGGAGATCAGGATCACCGCCCGCTCGGCGAGGTCGATCTCGGCCAGCCGGTTCACCTGCCGGTCGAACATCGCCGACAGCACGACCCCGCTCACTGCCAGCGCGGCCGCGATGGCGAATGTGGCGGCAAGACTCAGCCGCAGCCGAAGCGAGCGGCGAAAGCTCACGCGCCACCTTCGAGGAAATAGCCGAAGCCCCGGCGGGTACCGATGATGCCCGGCCCTGTCTTGCGGCGCAGCCGGGCGACCAGGGCCTCGACCGCGTTCACGTCGCGGGAGTCGTCGTCGCCGTAAAGATGTTCCAGAAATTCGGTCGGCGGCACCATGCGTCCGCCGTGCATCACCAGATAGCCCAAAAGCCGGAACTCCAGCGCGGAAACCGACAGGAGCCGTCCGTCCACCGAAACCGTCTGGCGATTGGTGTCGAGCGCGAGGCGTCCCACCTCCTGGACCGGGCTTGGCCGGCCGGCGGCCCGGCGCATCAGCGCGCGAGCGCGGGCGACCAGTTCCTCCATGCGAAAGGGTTTGGGCAGATAATCGTCGGCGCCCGCGTCGATCCCCTCGACCCGCTCATGCCAGCTGCCGCGCGCGGTCAGGATCAGGACCGGCATATCCCTCCCCTCGGCCCGCCAGCGTTTCAGCACGCTCAGCCCGTCGATCCGGGGCAGGCCCAGGTCCAGCACCACGAGGTCGTAATCCTCGGTGCCCCCCCGGAACCAGGCCGCATCGCCATCCGCCGCGCGTTCGATGTGAAACCCCGATCCGGCCAGCGCCGACGCCAGATCGCGGGCGATGGCATCGTCATCCTCGACGATCAGGCAGCGCATCGCGTTCCCCTAGTCATCGGTGTCCCCTTCCTCGATCTCGATGATCTCGCCGGTGGCCGCGGCGATCTCGACCTCGAACAGGCGGCCATCGGGGCCGAGGATGTCGAATTCGTAGACGAGCGCGCCATCGTCCAGTTCCAGCTCGATCTCGATGATCTCGCCGGGAAAATTCCGGCGCAGGATGGCGAGGATCCGGTCCAGCGGCAGGATCTCGCCGCGCAGCATCGCGGCGCGGGCGGCCCCGGCGTCCAGGCCGTCGTCAAAGCCGATCTGCGGCAGCACCTCGGCTCCGGCCCCGGCGGGCCGCAGGAGTAACAGGCAAAGCAGGCAGACGGGCAGGATGCGCATGGCCCCGATTATACCCGCCACGCTGACGTTTCGCTGACGCCCGGCATCAGGCCCGTGTCAGCGCGGCCGGTGTTGATGGGGACAGCAACAGTCCTTTGCGGCACCATAAAAGGAATCGCCCCTTGCCCCAACTCGTCCGCCCCCTTCTCGCCTGCATCGCCACGTATGTGATCCTTATCGCCCCGGTCGCCGCCTTCGCGCAACAGGCGCCCGCCGCAACGATCCGGCGGTTGTCGGAAACCGTGCTGGCGTTCGAGACGCGCGGCTATGTCGTGCGCAGCGCCGAGGATGACGGCCGCACCCATGAGATCGAGGCCATCACCCCCGACGGCCGCCGGATCGAGGCCCAGGTCGAGGCCGCCACCGGCGAGGTTCTGACCGAACGCGCCGACGACTGATTGCCAATATTTCCAGATACAGGATCCCCTGCGATGAACATCACGATGCGCGCTGCCGCAGCCCTTTCTTCCCTGACCCTCATTGCCGCTTGCGGCGGTGGCCGGGGCAGCGACAACCCGGCCGCGGAATACAGCGGCGATTCCGCCCGCGCCGGTCGGCTGATCGCCGAAACCGCCGGTATGAGCCAGACCGCCGCCGACTCGATGCCGACCACGGGCCGGGCGGAATATGACGGGGTCGTCGGCCTGGCCTTCGGGTCGGCGCCCGCCTCGCCGGCTTCGGCCGATATGCTGGGCGAGGTCGATCTGACCGCGAATTTCGCGACCGGGCGGGTCACCGGCGAATTCGACGATTTCAACACCGCCTCGGGGCAGGAGGTGCAGGGCGAGCTGAAAGTGTCGAACGGCCAGATCGGCGGCGCCGGGTTCACCGCCGATATCGCGGGCAACCTGACCGGCACCGCCACCGCGCCCGGCGCGGTTTCGGGTTCTGTCTCGGGCGATTTCCTGGGCGGCAATGCTGCGGCCATCGAGGGCACGGGCACCGCGACCAGCGATGCCGGTGCGCTTGGCGTCGTCTTCGTGGGCACGCGGGACAGTGACTGATCTGCGCCGGCTCGGTCGTCGCATCTGCGGCGCCCTTCTTCTGGCGGTCGCGGCGGTGCTGCCGCTGGCCGCGCAGGATTTGCGCCTGCCCTTGCAGCAGGGCCAGCCCGACCTCGCGCTGTTCGCGCTGAGCCGGAGCGAGGCCCGGATTTCCGGGCCTGGCCGCTTTCTGCTGGCGCGGCAGGGGTTTTTCCATCGCCCCGGCGGTGCGGTCCTGCAACCGCTCAACGCCGGGCGCAGCCTTGCCCCGACGCTGCGCCATGATCCGAATGTCAACGACGGCATTCCGTCTGACCGGCTGACGCTGGGGGGCATTCCGTTCACCGTCGCCGGGGAGTCGCGCGCGAAGGATGCCGTGCTGGTCGGGTTACAGTTCGCGCAATGGCAGAGCTGGTCCTACGCCCCCGGCGCGCGCCTGCGTCTGGCGCAAGGCATCGGCGTGGAGATCGAGCCGGTCTATGGCTATCACCACGCCTCGGCCCATATGCGGCTTTGCGTCGAGCAGCCGGTCGCGGCCTGGACCTGGGCCGATGCCTGCCTGGCCGGCGGCGTGCTGCACGATGGCGCAGAGACCAACACCGCGCTGACCGTCAGCCTCGGCGCGCGGTATCTGTTCGGGACCGGCGCGGGCTTTCATCAGGTTGGTCTGACCCTCGCCACCACAGCAACCGAGGGTTACGGCAAGGACATGGTGCAGCTTTCGCATATGTTGCTGACGCGAAATGCTGGTATGTGGACCCTCGGCTATGCCTGGGGCGAGGAAATCCCGGGCGAGAACACCTCGCGCCGCCGTCTTTCTCTGGACTGGACGGGCGAGGTGGCGGGCCGTGTCATCGCCCTGTCGCTGGCCGGGACCCGCACCGGCGGTGCGGATCTTTTCGGTGTGGTGCGCCAGGATCGCAGGACGCGCGCCACGCTGAGCATTCCTTTCGGCCGGACGGACCTTGGTATCTGGGTCGAGCGCGGCCATTCGACCATCGACGCCTATGACGGCACAGATGTCGGCCTGACAGCCAGCTTCCGCATGAACCTGCTTTAGCAGGTCCTGTCTTCGATCCGACCGCAGGCAAGACTTGCGGCGGCACTGTCTGCGTGCCCGCCGTGTCGGCGTTGACCCCGCGCCGTCCGTTCCGCAACCTGCGCGGCGCGGATCGGGCGGCACGAGATCTCAACCAATGGAAATAGCCAGATACGTCACGGGGCGGCTTGAACAGGCGAGAATGTACCCGTCACGTTCCTCTGCCGGGGTGATGCCGCCGTTGTGGTTTTGCCGGACAGTGCCGTGGTCCAGTTTCACCATGCAGGTGCCGCACATGCCCTCGCCGCAGCCGCAGGGAATGATCACGCCCTGTCGCAAGCTTGCCTGCAATACGGTCTCGTCCTGGCGGATCTCCAGCACCCGACCGGCGGCCCTCAGGTGAAACTGCGACGCGTCGGCGGCGTGTCTGGCTGGCGAAGACGGTGGTGACGGTGGCGTTTCGGAGGGCGATGTCCCGAAGCTCTCTTTGTGGAAACGATCCTTCTTGCCGCCTTCGGCCGCGTGGATCAGCTGCATTTCCCGCATGAAGGCGTCGGGACCGCAGCAGAACACCTCGCGCCGGCCCAGATCGGGAACGATGACGGACAGCAGGCGCCGGGTAATCCTGCCGCGATAGCCGAACCAGCCGATGTCCGGCTTGCTGACCACGATCGAGACGGACAGGTTTGGCATGAGGGTCTGCATCTGCGTCACCAGATCGGGGAAAAGGATCTCTTCTTCCCGGCTGGCGGCATGGACCCAGGCGACATCTGCGTCCGGGTCGATCTTCGCCAGCGCACGCAGCATCGCCAACAGCGGTGTCACCCCCGACCCGCCCGAAAGAAAGGCCACCGGCCCTCCGGGCTTTGCCGCCAGGGAAAAGGTTCCCCGGGCGGCCCGCGCAGGCAGTGACATGCCGGGTTTCAGGTGATCGTGAAGCCAGCGGGTCGCCCCGCCGGGGCCTTGCGCCTTGATGGTCATTTCAATCTCGTCCGGCGCGCCGGAACCGGAGATCGAGAAACTGCGCCAAAGCCGCTGGCCATCGACCTCGACACCCAGCATCATAGCCTGTCCGGCAAGGAAGGGCAGCGGCGCGCCTTCCGTGTGGCGAAAGCGGAACGTCCGCACGGAAGGTGTCTCGATGCGGATGTCGAGGCAGGTCAGCGCCAGCCCTGACGGCGGCGCGGGGCGGGACACAGGCTGGTCGGCCATCGTGTTCACTCCGCCGCCATCCGGGCGCCGGGACCGCGAACATAGTCGCCCATCTTTCCCGCATACCATTCGGAGAAGTTCTTCAGCATGAACTCGGACGGCGCGAAGGGGCCGGGACGATAGGCGCGCGACCGGATTCCCAGGTGATTGTTCTCGGCCAGGATGCGGTCTTCGTCGTTCGTCTCGGTCCAGACATCGGTCAGGCGCGCAACGTCGTAGTCCACCCCTTCCACCGCATCTTCATGCACCAGCCAGGTGGTTTTCACCGCCGTGCGGTTGGCGGACAGCGGCAGCACGCGGAAATGGAGGATATGGTCGGCCAGGAAATGGTTCCAGTTGTTCGGCACCCGGAACATCCGCACCGAACCCAGATCCGGCTCGGTGAAATCGGCCAGAAGCTTGTGGCTCGCGGGCGCCCCGTCGCGGGTGAAGGAGACGCAATCCTCATTGAAGGGCAGGCGGATGCAGCGGAACTCGACCCCGCCATCGGCCGGTTTGTGCGGCAGCGACAAGCGATCCCAGCGGGCGGTCGATGTATCCATCAGCCCCCTGAACACAGCACTGGCCGCCGGATCGTCGGGCAATGCGAATTCGACCAGCGTCACCAGCAGCGCCGGATGGTTTCCCGCGCAGTGATAACATTCGCGGTTGTTCTCGATCACCAGCTTCCAGTTCGCCTCTTCGATGATCGTCGAACTGAAGGCGACCTTGGTCCGATCGGGCTGATGCGGCGCGATATAGGGGGTGACGGCGGCCCTGAACCTGTCCAGCGACGGAGGAGTCTCGGCGATCGAGATATAGACCATGCCGCAGATCACCTCGACATGCACGGGGGCGAGGGAGTGTGTCGACTTGTCGAAACCCTCGGGCATCTGGCGGGCGTTGATCAGGCGGCCATCCAGTTCATAGACCCACTGATGATAGGGGCAGACCAGCCGGTTGGCGCGCCCGCTTTCATGCAGGCAAATGCGCGATCCGCGGTGGCGGCAGGTATTGAAATAGGCCTTCACCTCGCCGTCGCGATCCCGAAGCACGATCACCGAGTCGTGGCCGATCTCCATCGTGATGTAGTCGCCCGGACGCTTGATCTCGGCCACGCTGCACGCGAACAGCCAATCCGAGGCGAACACCGCCTCAAGGTCGGCCTCGAAGATGTCGTCATCGACATAGAAGTCGCGGGGCAGCGAATGGTCGGGGCGCCGTTCGTCCAGCAAAGACGCGATCCGCTGTTTCAGCATACTGGAGGCCCTCTCAAATTGCCTTGCGCCGCGTGTTCCTACGGCCGCTGGTGTCATGCCGCGATCAAGGGCGGGCGCAGAAAGGCCGAAGCCCGGCGTGACCCGGCATGAATCGTCTGCGCATATCAGACCGCGCGAATTGCATCCGGCAACAAAATGTTCCGGGGCCAGTGACCCTGAATTTTTTATGGGACCCGGCGCACCGCAACCGCGCGCCTCTGCCGGATTGCGCAGCAGATGGCGGCCAGATGGAGGCGGCCGGTGCGCCCCGCTCACAGCAAGGGGGCGGAACGTCTAGGCTTTGGAGGACAGGAATTCGTCTGCCGCCCGGGCCAGGATCCACTCCCGCAGGACACGGTGGTAGCTGCCCTTCGACATCGGATTCTCCGTCAGATAATATCCCCAGGGGCTGGGACGGCGGATCTGGAAGGGTTCGACCAGAAGGCCGCGCTTCAGGTAAGTCTGCGCCAGTGACCACTGCGTCGTGACCAGCCCCGCGCCCCGCGCTGCGAGTTCCAGCGCGATATTGCTGGAATTGGTGGTCAGGCTGCGCGGCGGATCGGGCATGTCCAGTTCCATGGCGTCGATCATCGTCTGCCAGTATTCCTGCCTGCCCAGCACATGGATCCACTCCATCCGCGCCAGGTCGGCATAGGTGCGCGCCGGTCCCAGCCCGTCCAGAAGCTCCGGCGCGCAGACCAGCACCAGTTCGTCGTCCCAAAGCTTCAGGGCCGAGGTCGGCATATCGTCGAAGCGCCGCACGGCAATTGTCAGGTCAGACATCGGCGCGGCCGAATCCTCCCAGACCGTGCCTTGCAGAACTACCTCGATATCGGGATGGGCCTTGCGGAACTGCGCCAGCGCGCCTGCCAGCCAGTTCTCCGCCCGGCTTACCGGGCACGG
>JAATGA010000488.1 GCA_015654855.1 Rhodobacterales bacterium | reverse complement strand
CGCGCGGCAGGTCGGATTTCAGCAGACGGGGCAACCAGCCGTCGTCGCTGGCGGCGCGGGTCAGCTCGGCATGACGCTCACCTTGGGGGAGGGCGCGCAGCCGGGCGAAACAGGCGGCGTTGATCGCCGATCCGATGACGATCCGCGTCTGATGCCGGGTCAGCGCGCCGAGCCTGCGTTCTGACGCATAGACGTGGAATACCCCCTCGGCGCCGTCGATGCGGGTCAGCGTCTCGCCATCCTCGGTCAGCGCGTCGGTCAGCACCATGGCGCGCAGGAATCCGTCCTCGACCGGCAAGCCGACCGGCAGCCGGAACCGCCGCGCGGCCTCGGCGCGCATCGCGTAAAGCTGGCCGCAGATCGCCGTCTTCCAGTCGCCCAGACCGTCGCCCCCTGCCGCGATCATCCGGTCGAGCGGTGAAAGGCCTTCGGGGCGCAGAACGATGTCCCTGACGGGGCGGCTGTTCAGCACCTGAAGCCCGGGCCGGGCGGTCAAACCCGCGACCAGTCGCGACAGGCTGTCGGCCGCGGGGATTTCGATATCGGCGTCAAGGAAGATCAACACCCCGGCATCCGGCCGGGCGAGGTCGTGGACGAAGCGGTTCCAGGTGCGCGACTTGCCGCCCTGGGGCAGGTCCGCAATCTCGACCCCCGGAAAGGCCGCCGCGCGGGCGCGCCCGACCGTGGCATCGGTGCAGCCATTGGCCAGAACCAGCACGCGGGCGGAGATCCCGGGAGCGGAGAACAGATCCTGGCGGCGCAGGTTTTCCAGCAGAGCGGCGATGCCATGCGCCTCGTTATGGGCAAAGACGGCGATGTCAACGGTGCGCATCAGATCACCGTCCGCTTCGGCCGTTGCGGATGCAGATGCGCCCGGCGTGCCGCCGTCGCCGTCGCCCGTCGCTCGGCCGCCATGCGTTCGGCCTGACCCAGCAGCGCCCCGGCCATCAGCCAGGTGAAGGGAATCTCGGTCCCGTTGGGCAGCAGATCGACCATGTTCATCGCCAGAATCAGCGCCAGCGTGCCAAGCGCCAGCGTCGGTCGCGCCCCGTGGCGGGCCAGCGCCTCACGCGCGAGCAGCAGCAGGGGCAGCACCAGCAGCCCGAATTCCGCGATATAGCCGAACCAGCCATAGATCCCCAGCACGATGATCCAGGCGCCGTCGGCGATGGTCAGCGTCTGCCCGGTGACGGGATCGTGCAGCAGGTTGCGCCCGTAGCCGCCCCAGCCGAACAGGGGCCGCTCGGCCGCGCGGGTCAGCAGTTGCTCCTCGTTGTTGACGCGGAAGGCGAAGGAATAGGCCCGGTCGGCGTCGATGGCGGCCGCGAGTCCGGTGATCCGGTCGACCGGGATCAGATGCGCCCCGCGCAGGATCGGATAGGCGATCACGATCGCCGCCAGCAGGCCCGCGACGATCAGATGCACGCGAGGAGGCGCGAACAGGATCAGCGGGATGGTGGCCAGGCAATAGACCAGTGGCCCCGCGCTTTTACACACGACGACGATGGCCAGCAGGTAAAGCGCGATGAAGACCTGTTTCGGCCGCTCTGCCGCCGGGGGGTCAAGCACCTGCCGGACCGCCGAGATCGCGGCCATATAGGCGAAGAAGGCCAGCCACAGCCCGTGCGGCAGGAACACCATCGGCCGATAGCCGCCAAAGCGCACCGTCTGGGAAAAGTCGTGCTGCATGAAGCCGTAGACCCAGACGTTGATCTGCGGCGACAGCCGGCTTTCGATCAGGATCGGCAGCGAATAGATCAGCCCGCCGGTGACCAGCGCCGCCATCGCGATCTTTGGCGCGTCGACATCGGCCAGATAGCGGCGGGCGAGGAAATAGGGCAGCAGCACGATGGCCTGGTTGCCGACGGCGGCGAGCGAATCGTAGATCCGCGCGCCGGGAATGTCGCCGGCCTCGATCGGGATCGGATCGCCGTTCGTCAGCACCGTCGCGAAGGGCGAGGCGACGAACAGCGCCATCAGCAGCTTGCCGGCCAGGTTTTCCGGCAGAAAGGACAGCCGATCCTTCAGCACGAACCAGGTGAAGGCGAAGGCGGTCAGGTTGGGGATGGTGACCTTGTTCAGATCGGGCAGCCCCGGCCCGTCGAAATAGGCCAGCGGTGGCAGCACCAGATAGCCGCCCAGAACCGTCCAGACCAGCGCGCGCCCATGGTCCATCCGCCGCCAGAACTGCCAGGCGATCAGCGGCCAGAGCGCCAGCATCAGATAGGCGATGATGTTCGGCTGCGGCACGGGCGGGCGGTCCTTTCGGCAGCGTGGAGCGGAAAAATGGGCGGCGTCGGATCGGGGGCTTAGCATGAACCCAGGTCCGGCGTCATCGCCACTTGCGGCCGCGAAAGGCGCAGCAGGGCGGTTCGCGGGCCGGAAACGGGTCATCCGGGCCCTCAGAGGCCGGTTTTCGGCCATAACGTTGCGACAGGGAAACGCAATGTTGCCGGAATCGATGGCAATTTGTCGCCCGTTCCGGCGCGAATATGCTAGGCAGGCCTCGATTTGCCAGTCTGGACCCTTACCCGTGAAGTTCCGCATCACCACCGATACCACCATCAACGTCGGCTACCCCGACTGCCAGAGCCTGCTGGACGCCGTGGGGCGTCTGCTGGAGGCCCGGCACGGCTTTGCGCTGGCGACGATCAACCTCGACCATCTTGTGAAGCTGCGCGCCGACGGGGCGTTTCGCGCGGCCTATGCGCGACAGGATATGGTTGTCGCCGACGGCAATCCCATCGTCTGGCTGTCGCGGCTGGCCGGCCAGCCGGTTGATCTGATTCCCGGGTCCGACCTGGTGATCCCGCTGGCGCGGGTGGCGGCGGCGGCGAATGTCCCGGTCGCGCTGGTGGGATCGGTCGCCCCGGCGCTGGCGGCGGCGGCGGCGCATCTGACGGCAGCGGTTCCGGGCCTGCGCATCGCCGCCGCCATCGCGCCCGCCATGGGATTCGACCCCGAAGGCGCTGCGGCGGAGGATCTGCTGGCGCAGGTGCGCGAAAGCGGCGCGGGGCTGTGCTTTCTCGCGCTTGGCGCGCCGAAGCAGGAAAAGCTTGCGGCGCGCGGCCGCGACCTTGCGCCGGGGGTCGGCTTCGCCTCGGTCGGGGCGGGGCTCGACTTTCTGGCCGGCAGCCAGACCCGCGCGCCGGAATGGGCGCGCCGGATCGCGATGGAGTGGCTGTGGCGCGTGCTGTCGAACCCGCGCCGCCTGATCCCGCGTTATGCCGCCTGTTTCGCCATACTGCCCGCTGAGATCGCCGGGGCCTTGCGTCTGCGGCGCGAGGGCTGAGAGGCTATTTGTATTCGATCAGCCCGGCCCGTCGGCGGAGCAGTCGGTTCAGCCGATAGCCGAGTGCGCCCCGCGCCTCGGCGAATTTGCCTGCGACACTGAAGAAAGCAGCCTGCCAGTCGCCGCCGTTCCGCAAGGCGAGCCGCGCGACCTGGGCGGGCCAGATCGCTGCCAATGCCCATGCCGGCGGCCAGATCAGTCCGGCGATCAGCACGACCGCCGGCAGGATCGCGCCCCACAGCAGCGCCCGCCGCGTCTCGGCGACCCAATGCCGCTCGGGTCCGGCGCCATGCAGGGCGGCGCCCTCGGCGAAAGCATAGCCGGCGCGGACCGACCGCCGCCACCATTGGCCGAAGCGGATCATCGCCGCGTCATGCAGTGTCATTTCGGTGCCGATCCGCCAGACCTCGCCCCCGGCACGGATCAGGCGCAGGCAAAGTTCCGGCTCCTCGCCGGCGATCAGGCTGTCGCGATACCCGCCCGCCGCCGCCAGGGGTGCATAGCGCATCAGTGCGTCGCCGCCGCAGGCCCTTGCCTGGCCGACAGGCGTGTCCCATTCCAGATCGGTCAACCGGTTCCAGACCGAGACCCCCGGAAACCGTTCGCGCCGCCGGCCGCAGACGACCACTGCGTGCGGGTGTTCGGCAAAGGCCGCAAGGCCCGCCGCGATCCAGCCCGGATCGACCGCGCAATCGCCGTCGACGAATTGCACGAAGTCCGGCGGGTCCGCCGCAAGCCGGTCGAGCCCGGCATTGCGCGCCCGCGCTGCCGTGAAGGGCACGCCCGGGTCCAGCACCACGACCTCGGCCCCTGCCGCCTCTGCCGCCTGAACCGAGCCGTCGGTCGAGCCGCTGTCGACATAGACCAGCCGCCGCACCCGCCCCGTCAGCGAGGCGAGGCAGGCGACCAGCCGCCCCCCCTCGTTGCGGCCGATCACGACCGCATCGACAGGGGCGCAGCCATCGGTCCCGGCATCGGTCAGGGGCAGGGGCGGCGGCATGGGAAAGTCCCGCAAGACGTTGAACTTGCCGCCACTCTAGCCGGATCGCGCGGGGTGCGCCAGGGGCGCACCGCTTCCCATGCCCGGCATTCTCTGCTATCTCTCGCCGGACTGGGCGGGGGCCCGGACGATTCCGTTTCGCGATCGAACCGCAGCTTGCGCGGGGAGAGCGAAACGGGCAGACGGGCTGGCGCGCCGCGAGGCGGGTCGATTGTGGTTGGATGCGGGGGGCGATCCCCCTGTCCGTTGCAGGAGCCCGGGATTTTATGCCGGAATACAACATCCAGGTGTCGCCCCCGGTGCGTGATACAAGTAAGGAGATCGCACAGATGGGTGCCGCCTCTTCCGACGACCGCAGGGGCGGACCGGCCGGGCCGGTCTCGCTTTTCCGTCGCGGCCGCGTCGCGGGGGGCGGGGCGGTGACGCTCGACCTGCTGAAAGGGCGCGAGATCTTCGCCGTGCAAGCAGAGTTGCCGCGGTTCAGCCCGGCGCGGGTCTGGGATTCGCTGTCCGAACTGCATCCGAACCCCGAACATCTGGCCGGAAACGGTTTGTTTCCGGATGGATCGACCGACCCGGCGGTGCGGGCGTTCGACCTGTTGCGCACCCGTCTGTTGCAGGGGCTGAGCGAACATGGCTGGTCGCGGATCGCCGTCACCTCGCCCACCCATGGCTGCGGCAAGTCCTTCGTCGCGGCCAATCTGGCGCTGAGCCTCGGCCGCCGTCCGCAAGGGCGCGCGGTGCTGATGGACCTCGACCTGCGCGCCCCCTCGCTCGCCGGTCTGCTGGGGGTGACGGATGCGCCGCCGCTGGCGGAGTTTCTGTCGGGCGAACAGCCGCTGGAATCATGCTTCCGCCGCATCGGCCGGACGCTCGCGGTCGCGCTGAACGGCGCGCCGGTCGCCATGGCGGCCGAGACCCTGGGCAGCCCCGACACCGCCGCAGCCCTGGCCGCTATGCACGAGCAACTCGCGCCCGAGGTGGTGATCTGCGATCTGCCGCCGGCGCTGGTCTGCGACGACGTTCTGGCGCTGGCCGGGCATATCGACGCGGTTCTTCTGGTCACCGACGGCACCCGGTCGAGCCCCGAGGACATCCGCGCCACCGAGCGGCTGTTCGCCGGGCGTCTGCCGCTGATGGGCGTGGTGCTGAACCGCGCGCAGGATCGCCGGATCGGCCGCTACAATTATGGCCGCAGGTAAGGAGGCGGCACATGGGTCATATCCAAAGCCTCGACGACCTGATCGGCTTTCTGCTGCGGCGGAAATGGCTGATCCTCGCCGTGACCGTGATCGGCATGGTGCTGGCCTCGGTTTATGCCAAAAGCCGCCCGCCGACCTATGAGGCCGCCGCCGTCATCAAGGTCGAGGCGCCGCAGGTCGACCAGATCACCGCCACCGGCGGCCAGCTTCCACCCCAATCGCTGAGCGAGGTGCTGCAATCGGTGGAGCAGCGCCTGACCGCCCGCGACAACATGCTTGCGGTGGTCGAGCGGCACGGGCTGTTCGCCGGCGGGCTGACGCCCGATCAGAAGATCGCGCTGCTGCGCCGGTCGGTGACCTTCGACACCGTGGCTTCGGCCGGTGCCCAGGGCTTTGGCAGTGGGGCGGGGGTGTCGGCGATGATCATTTCGGTCCGCCTCGGCGATGCCGAACAGGCGGCGCGGGTGGCCAACGATTTCGCGCAAGGCCTGCTGGACGAGGGCAATGCCGCCCAGGCGGCGCGGGCGAAGCAGACGCTGGCCTTCTACCAGGAGGAAACGCGGCGCATCGAGACCGAGATCGCCACGCTGGAGGCCGAGGCCGCGGCCTATCGCAACACACATTCCGGCAATATGCCCACAATGCGCGGCGCCCGAAGCGAAGAGCTGTCGGGGCTGGATTCGGACCTGCGCGACATCGAGCGCGATCTGGCGGGGCTGAACGGCCAGAGGGCGCTGCTGGAACAGGGGGGCGTCACCCGGGCCACCGACCGGCGCCAGTTGCAGGACCTGTCGGCGCAGATCTCGGTCGCCGGGGCGCAGCGGGATTCGCTTCTGGCCCGCCGCGCGGAGGTCGAGGCCTCGCTGACCAGTTCGGCCGAGGTCGACCGGGCCCTGGCGGGCTACGACCGGCGGGCGGTGCAGTTGCAGGCGCAGTATGAACTCGCCAGCCGCAACATGGCCGAGGCCGAAACCGCCGCCCGTCTGACCGAGCGGCGACAGACGGAACGGATCAGCCTGCTGGAACGGGCGCTGACCCCGGAATACCCGGTGTCGGGGGGGGCGAAAAAGCTGGCCATCGCCGGAACGCTGGCCAGTCTGATCGGCGGCGTGGCGCTGGCCTTCGTGCTGGAGATGCTGCGCCCCGTGGTGCGCACCGCCGAGCAGATGGAGCGCGAGCTGGACCTGCGCCCGGTGGTCAGCATCCCCGAGGTCGACCGCCGCGCCGCGATGCGGGGCGGCAAGGCCCCGGGTCGGAAAGACGGCGGTAGCGGCGGCGGTGGCGCGGGTGGCGGGACCAGCCGGCTGATGCGGTTGTTCGACGATCCGTCCCGGCCGGTTCTGGGTCTGCCGCGCTATGCCGTGGTCGCGGCGGGGGCGGCGACGATCCTGGTTCTGGCGGCCGCGGTCATCGGCTGACGCGCGGCCCGGGCCGGGATCAGAACCCGGCCCGGGCCGGGATCAGAACCCGGCCAGCACGATCTTTCCGCGCGTCGTGGCAGATTCGATCTGCGCATGGGCGCGGCGCAGGGTGGCGGCGTCGATCGGCCCGAAAACCTTGGTCAGCGTGGTGCGGATCGTTCCGGCATCGACCATCCGCGACACCTCGGCCAGCAGATCGTGCTGGGCCTGCATGTCGGCGGTGCGGAAGACGGGCCGGGTGAACATCGATTCCCAATGCAGCGAGACGGCCTTGCCCTTCAGCACCTTCACGTCGAAGACGGTCGGGTCGTCGATCAGCCCGAACCGCCCCTGTGGCGCGATCAGGGTGGCGATGTCGGCGATGTGATCATCGGTGTTGGTGATCGAGAACACGAAGGACGGCGCCTCAAGCCCGAGTTCCTTCAGTTGCGGGACCATGGGCCGGCCGTGATCGAGCACATGATGCGCGCCCATTTCCCGCACCCAATCCGCCGTTTCCGGCCGCGAGGCGGTGGAGATCACGGTCAGGTCTGTCCGCTGCCGTGCGAGCTGCACGGCGATGGAGCCGACGCCGCCCGCCCCGCCGACGATCAGGATCGAGCGCGCGGCGCCGGCGACCGGACGCAGCACCTCCAACCGGTCGAAGAGCATCTCCCAGGCGGTGATCGCGGTCAGCGGCAAAGCGGCGGCGGCGGGGAAGTCGAGGCTGACGGGCATCGGTCCGACGATTCGCTCGTCCACAAGATGGAACTGCTGGTTGGTCCCGGGCCGGTCGACTTGACCGGCATAGAACACCCGGTCACCGGGACGGAACAGCGTGACATCGGGGCCGACCTCTTCCACCACACCGGCGGCGTCGAAGCCCAGAACCTTCCATTCGCCCGCCGAAGGCTCGGCCCGCTTGCGGACCTTGGTGTCGACGGGGTTGACCGAGACCGCTTCGACCCGGACCAGGAGGTCGCGCCCGGAAGGCGTCGGGCGTGGCAGGTCGATGTCGACAAGCGCCGCCGGATCGGTGACGGGCAGGGATTTCTGATAGCCGATGGCGCGCATTCCGGGAAACCTCATCTTCCGCATCACTGTGACGTGGAAGATGGGCGCTTGCGTCCGCCGCCGCAAGACGTGCGGGGCGCGTGAGCGCGCGCGCCCCGCACGGACCTGTCAGTGTTCCGCCGTTGCGGCGGCGGCGCGGATTTCCTCTTCGGAGGCCGTTGCGCCGTTGAAGAAGGCGTTCAGCACCACGGCGGAAATCGTGGCGAGCAGGATGCCGGATTCGATCAGCGGATGCAGGCCATGCGGCAGCCACTGGCGGAAGTTCGGCGCGACCAGCGGGATCATCCCGAAGCCGAGGCTGACGGCCACAACGAACAGGTTGTTGCGCCGGCTCGCGAAATCGACGCCCGACAGGATGCGGATGCCGGTCGCGGCCACCATGCCGAACATCACCAGCCCCGCGCCGCCGAGGACGGCGGTCGGCAGGCTTTCGACAAGCGCGGCCATCTTGGGGATCAGCCCCAGTACGATCAGGATGATGCCCCCCGCAACGCAGACGAAGCGCGAGCGGACGCCGGTCACCCCCACAAGCCCTACGTTCTGCGAGAAGGAGGTGTAGGGGAACGTGTTGAACACCCCGCCGATCAGCGTGCCGAGGCCATCGGTGCGCAGGCCCGCCGACATCATCGCGGGCGTGACCTTGCGGTCGGTGATCTCTCCCAAAGCCAGGAACATGCCCATGGATTCGATCATCACCACGATCATCACTAGGGCCATGGTCAGGATCGCGACCGGCTCGAATATCGGCATGCCGAAGTGGAAGGGCAGCACCAGGTCGAACCAGTTGGCGGAGCCCACCTTCTCAAAGCTCATCTTGCCGACAAGGGTGGCGAGGATGCCGCCGACCACGATGCCAAGCAGGACAGATATATTGGCGACAAACCCCCTGCCGTAGCGCGAGATCAGCAGGATCGCGACGAGAACGACAGCGGAAATCGCCATATTGCCGGGGGTAGCATAAGCCGGGTTCTGCACGGTGGGCGCGGGCGCCAGACCTGCGGGCAGCGGCGGCAGGCCCGCGCCCGCCGCGGCCTCGCCCGCCGCTTTCAACCATTCGGCATGTTCGGGGTTTACGATCGAGGGTGCGGTCGGCCCGACCGGGTTGCCGAAGATCCAGTTGATGCCGATTCGCATCAGCGTGACGCCGATCACCAGAATGATCGTCCCGGTCACCACCGGAGGAAAGAACCGCAAGAGCCGCCCCATCAGCGGTGCGATCAGGATCGAGATCAGACCGGCCGCGATGATCGAGCCGAAGATCAGCCGTGCGCCCTCGGCCCCGGGGGCGGCGGCGCCCATGGCGACCATCGGGCCGACGGCGGCGAAGGTCACGCCCATCATCACCGGCAGTCTGATCCCGAACCACCGGGTCAGACCCAGCGACTGGATCAGCGTGGCGATGCCGCAGGCAAAGAGGTCGGCAGAGATCAGGAAGGCCACATCCTCGGGCGGCAGTTTCAGTGCGCGCCCGACGATCAGCGGCACGGCGACCGCGCCGGCATACATGACCAGGACGTGTTGCAGGCCAAGGGTGAACAGCTTCGGTGCGGGGAGACGTTGGTCTACGGGATGGGTGGCGTCGGTCATGGATGTCCTTTCCCTGTCGGGGGGATGTTTTTCCACCCGACCGATCCCCCCGGGGATGCGGTGGGGTCACTTCGGGCTCTTACGGCCCGATGATCCGCCATGGGGAGGGATAGCGGTATTCCTCCAGATTGCCGGTCGGGCCGATGCGGTCGACCACGGCGAAAAGCCCCGGGGCGTGCAGCGGCGTCAGAACGCCGTGCCAGGTGCCGCGATGCAGGTTGATCCCCTGGCCCGGGGCGGTGACGAAGGCACGCGGCGCGGCCTCGGTTCCGGTGGCGACGACGACAAGAAAGGGATTTTCGGTCATCGGCAGGAAGGCCTGGCTGCCATCCGGGTGACGCTCGATCAGGTCGAGGTCGTAGGGAAAGCTGCGCGGCACGGCGTCGAAGATCGAGATGCCTGCCCGGCCCTCTGGTCCGAAGTCGAGCTGTGCGCGGTCATGGTGGCGCCCGCAGATGCCTGCGTTGATCATCCGGTCGGGACCGCGCGCAGTGTCGAGCACGTCGCCGAAGGGGGCGAAGGCCTGCGCGGTCAGGGGTTCGGCGCGGATGGTGCGGGTCATGGTCTTTCTCCCCGGTGCCGGCGGGGGCCGGGCAGGGGGGCTGCCTGCCCTCCTCGACCCGTTCCGGGCCTCACCCCCCGAGGATATTTATGCAGAGAGGATGGGGGGAGAGGGAGACAGATCATCAGCGCGGACCCAGGACGCCGCCGAGGCGGGCGTGGCGGTTGACATCCTTGTAGAGAAGATAGCGGAAGGGGCCGGGGCCGCCAGCGTAGCAGGCCTGCGGGCAATAGGCGCGCAGCCACATGAAATCCCCCGCCTCGACCTCGACCCAGTCGCGGTTGAGGCGGTAGACGGCCTTGCCCTCCAGCACGTAAAGCCCGTGTTCCATGACATGGGTTTCCTCGAAGGGGATCAGGCCGCCTGGCTGGAAGGTCACGATATTGACGTGCATGTCGTGGCGCATGTCGAACGGGTCGACAAAGCGGGTGGTGGCCCAGGTTCCCTTTGTCCCCGGCATGGCGGCGGGGGAGCGGTGCTGTTCGTTGGTCACGAAGGCCTCGGGCAGGGGGACGCCCGGGGCGGGTTCGTAGCGTTTGCGGATCCAGTGGAGTTTCGCCGCCGCCTTGCCGGTGTTGGTCAGCGTCCAGGTGCAGCCCGGCGGCAGGAAGGCATAGCCGCCCGGTTGCAGGACATGCGGCGTATCCCCGATGGTCAGGCGCAGCAGGCCTTCGGTGACGAAAAGCACGGCTTCCGCCCCGGCATCGGGCTCGGGAGTGGTCGAGCCGCCCTCGGGGTCGATGTCGAGGATGTATTGCGAAAAGGTTTCCGAGAAACCGGACAGTGGCCGGGCGATGACCCAGAAGCGGGTCTTGTCCCAGCCGGGCATGAAGCTCGTCACGATGTCGGACATGACGCCGCGCGGGATGACCGCATAGGCCTCGGTAAAGACCGCGCGGCCGGTGTGGATCTCGGTCTGGGCCGGAAGGCCGTCGCGCGGGCTGGCGTAGGTGCTCATTTCAGCAGGTCCTGAAGGCGGAGTTCGGCGATGCGTTCCACCTGGGCGCAGGCGGTGGCGAATTCGGTGGCGCTGTCGTTGGCGATGCGGGCCTGGAAGGCGGCGAGGATCGCGGCTTTGGTGTTGTCGCGGACGGCGATGATGAAGGGGAAGCCGTGGCGCGCGACATATTCGGCGTTCAGGCGCTGAAAGGTTTCGCGCTCGGCATCGGTCAGGGCGTCCAGTCCGGCACTGGCCTGTTCGCCGGTCGATTCCGCCGTCAGCCGTTTGGCTAAGGCGAGTTTGCCGGCGAGGTCGGGGTGGGCCTTCAGCACGGCCAGCCGTTCCTCGGGTGCGGCACGGCGGAAGGCGCGGGCGAGCGCATTGGCAAGGCCCACGCCTGTGTCATGCGCGGGGCCGAGCTCCAGATCCCAGGCGCGGTCGGCGACCCAAGGGGAATGTTCATAGATGCCGCCGAAACGCTCGACAAAGCGGGCGCGGGACATCCGGCTGGGGCGTTCAAACCGGCGGTGCGGGTGATGCGCGGCCCAATGCGCGGCGATTTCGCCACGGGTGGCGAACCAGACCCCGCCCTTTGCCCGGGCATAGTCGAGGAAACGGCGCAGGCCCGCCACCTTGCCCGGACGGCCGATCAGCCGGTTGTGCAGGCCGATCGAGAACATCTTGGCATGGCCCTCGACCCCCTCGCGGTAAAGCGTGTCGAAACTGTCCTTCAGATAGGTGAAGAACATCTCGCCCTCGATATATCCGGGCGAGGTGGCGAAGCGCATGTCGTTGGCCTCTAACGTATAGGGGATCACAAGCTGGTCGCGGTCGCCGACCTCGATCCAGTAGGGCAAGTCGTCGTCGTAGGTATCCGAGATCCAGTCGAAGGCCCCGGCTTCCGCCGTCAGCCGCACGGTGTTGGCGGAGCAGCGACCGGTATACCAGCCCTTCGGCGGTTCGCCTGTGACCTCGGTATGCAGCCGGATCGCCTCGGCGATGGAGGCGCGCTCCTCGGTCTCGGGCATGTCCTTGTGCTCGACCCATTTCAGCCCGTGGCTGGCGATTTCCCACCCCGCGGATTTCATCGCCGCCACCTGTTCGGGGTTGCGGGCGAGCGCGGTCGCCACGCCATAGATCGTCAGCGGAATGCCAAAGCCGGTGAACAGCCGGTGCAGCCGCCAGAACCCGGCGCGTGCGCCGTATTCGTAGATCGATTCCATGTTCCAGTGCCGCTGGCCCGGCCACATGCCCGTGCCATTGATGTCGGACAGGAACGCCTCGGACGCGGCGTCGCCGTGCAGGATGTTGTTCTCGCCGCCTTCCTCGTAGTTCAGCACCAGGCTGATCGCGAGCTTTGCCCCCCCCGGCCAGGTGGCATCGGGGGGATTGGGGCCGTGGCCGTGAAAGTCCCGGGGATAGCGGTTCATCTCGCGCACTCACTTTCAGCGTTTGGATGCAGAATAGGCGGGCAAGCGCGGCTTGTTTTTCAAAAAATCCGCGAAAGAGCTATCTTGTGCCCGGGCAGTCGCCATCTGCTCGTTTTCGCGGCTAAACTGCCCGAAAGACCGACAGGAGGGGCGGATGGCGGGACGGCTGACGACGCATGTGCTGGACACCGCGAAGGGGGCGCCGGCGGCTGGGGTGCCGATCGCGCTTTTCCGGCTGGACGGGGGCCGCGCGCTGATCGCCGAAAGAGTGACGAATCGCGACGGGCGGACCGATGCGCCGATGCTGGAGGGCGAAAATCTGACCCCCGGCACCTATGAACTGGTGTTCTTCGCCGGCGATTATCTGCGCGCCAGCGGCCAGGCGGGTGAGGGGGTGCTGTTCCTCGACGAGATCCCGATCCGGTTCGGCGTGCCGGATGCGGGGCAGCATTACCATGTGCCGCTGCTGATCTCGCCCTTCGCCTATTCGACCTATCGCGGCAGCTGAAGGCCGGGCACGTCGAGGCCGGCGAGCTGCTGGCCCATATCGACCCGGATGCGGGCGATGATGAAGTCCATGAAAAGCCGGATTTTCGGGTCCTTCAGTCTGCGATGTGGCATCAGGCAGGCAAGC
The DNA here is from genome assembly GCA_015654855.1 of Rhodobacterales bacterium. GTDB lineage: Bacteria > Pseudomonadota > Alphaproteobacteria > Rhodobacterales > Rhodobacteraceae > JAATGA01. Next base: position 21 of record JAATGA010000488.1, on the reverse strand, counting down.
TGTGTGGGCATCGGCGGCGTG
>JAATGA010000140.1 GCA_015654855.1 Rhodobacterales bacterium | reverse complement strand
CGCCGCCGGGCCGAGGCCGCTGTCGCCTGCCACTGCCCAAACCGTCGCGGGCAGCAACGCCAGCGCGCCAAAGGCAACCGCGACCAGCAGCGGGTCGGCCCCCGGAAATTCCGCCCCCTCGGGCGCGTCGCCAAGGAACAGCCCGCCGATCTGGTCGAGCGTGGCCGCCAGCACGGTCATATAGATCAGCCCCGCGACCGACCAGAACCCGCCGAGCGCCAGCCCCGCCGCAAGGATCGGCAGCGGGCTGAGCGCAAGGGCCGCGAACAGCGCCATCGGCAGAGGCCGGGCGGCGCCTGCGGGCGGAACGGGGGGCGGCGGGGCAGGGGGCATTGCGGTCTCGGCCAGCGGATCTTGCGGGGCAGTCTCGCCGCTTGGGCCGCGCCTGTCCATGGGCGAGGGCGGCGGAACCTTGCTTCCGGGCTTTGACCGCCCGTCGGGGCAGGCACCTTGTGTCGGATGCTCAGGGCACAGGTTCACCACGCCAACCGACTGCGCGCGGGGCGTCCCGCGACAGCGGGGCCGGCGATCAGGCCGGGAAGGACGGGTCGCGCCAGACCTCGCGCCCCCGGAACAGCGTCAGCAGGACGCGCGTGTCGGCGATGCGGTCCGGCGGGCAGGCGAAGATGTTCTGGTCGAGCAGCACCAGGTCCGCCGACAGCCCCGGCGAAAGCCGCCCGCATTCCCCGCCGGTCCACATCGCGGCGGCGGCATGGGTGGTATAGCCCGCCACGGCCTCGCCGACCGTCAGCGTCTGGTCGGGCGACAGCGCCTGGCCCCCGCGCAACCGGCGGGTCACCGCGATCTCGATGATCTCGAACGGGTTCAGCGTGGTGACGGGAAAGTCGGACGACAGGCAGAAGGGCGCGCCCGCGTCGATCAGGCTGCGGAAGGGGTAGATGTCGCGCGAACCCGTCATGTCGTGCCAGAGATGATCGCCCGGATCGCGCCTGGCCCAAAAGGGCTGGATATTCGCCATCGCCCCAAGCTCCGCGAACCGCCCCCGGTCTGCGGGATCGACGATCTGGCAATGGGCGATCTGCGGCAGCGCGGGCCAGGCGCCGTTGGCGGCGCGCGCGGCCTCGATGGCGTCGAGCGCGGCGCGCGCCGCCGCATCGCCGATGCAATGAAAGTGCAGCCCGATCCGTTCGGCGTCGAGCAGGGCGCACAGCCGGTTCAGATGGCTTTGCGCGAACATCACCGGGGCATTGCCGCCCGCCGCATCCGCATAGGGTGAGATCATCGCCGCCGTGCGGTTTTCCAGCACGCCGTCGAGGAATATCTTCGCCGCCGTCACGCGGAAATCCCGCCCCGGCGCGGCGCGCATCGCACGGATGCGGGCTACGACCTCCTCCGGCTCTTCATGCGCCAGAACCTTCCAGGCGCCGCGCGCGCGCAAGGTCAGCCCGCCCGCCGCGTCGACCGCCTGCCAGCCGCACAGGAACTCGGGCGTGATCGAGGGGTCGAGGACCCCGGTGATCGCGTGCCGGTTGGCATGGGCCTGGCCCTGGCGCACGCCCTCCTCCCGCCAGTCGGGCGGGATGGCGGGCAGGCCCATGGCAAAGGCCATGCCGATCGCCTCTTCATGCAGCATCCCCGTCGGCCGGCCCGCAGCGTCGCGGACGATATGTCCGTTCTCCGGGTCTTCCGTCACCCGGTCGAGGCCGATCAGCGCGCAGCCCGCCGAGTTGAGGCAGGCCATGTGATAGCTGGTCTCGTAAGCGATGGCATGCCGGTCGGGCACGGCGCTGTCGAGCACCGCCCGGGTGAACCGTCCGTCCGTCCCGTCGCCGAAGCGGGTGGCGAGCCAGCCCGCCCCGACCACCATCGGCCCCGCGATACGGGCGGAAGTGGCGGCCATGCGCCCGATCAGCACCTCGAAACTGTCGGCGTCGTAAAGCGACGCGGAAAAGGCGAGGTCGGTCCCGCCGTCCTGCAAATGCACATGCGCGTCGATCAGACCGGGCAGGACCAGCCTGCCGCCCGCGTCGATCACCCGCGCGCCCGGCAGCAGGGCGCGCATGTCGGCTGCGGCGCCGAGCGCCAGGATGCGCCCTCGGGCCTGGGCGATGGCCTCTGCCTGCGGAAGGGCCGGGTCCATCGTCACGATCCGCGCATTGGTCAGGATCAGGGCATCATCCAGGGCGCCACGCCTCCAGTTCGGGCCAGTCGGCGGCGGGAATCACGCGCGCGGGCAGGTCCACATCCCGCGTCCAGGCGTAAAGCGCCAGGAACGGCATTGCGCCGACCCTGGTCAGATGCGGCGCCTCGGGCTCATTCCAGACCGGGCGATGCGCGGCCCTGGTGAGCAGCGGCGCCCCGGTGCCGAAGCGCCAGCCATGAGGTCCGGTCAGCGGCGCATAAAGCTCCGGTGCGGGGTGGCAATGGTCGCGGTAGAGCAGATGCGGCGCGATCAGAAAAAGGCCGAAGTCGAAGTCCCGCGCCGGGATCGGCCCACCCGCGCCGATCAGCGTGGCGAAGGCATGACCTTGCAGGAAATCCTCGCCGATCTGATCGCGGGGGTAGAGGTCATAGCTCACCCAGTCGAGGTCCCCTGCCGCCGCGCGGATCGCCGCGACCAGCGCCGGCGCGCCTCCGACCGCCGCCAGCGCCGGAGCCAGCCAGGCGGACACGACCGGGTTGGCCCCGGGCTTGCGCGTGCGCGGCACCGCCGCGCCGGCCCCTGCATGATCCGGCACGAGCGTCTCGCCCCGTGCCGCCGCGATCCCGGCGCGAACCTCGGCCAGGCCCGGCCCGCTCAGACGGGCGAGATACTGGTCCGCCTCCTCGACCAGGGTGGAAAGGCGGGTGGCGGCATCCGGTCCGGTCCCCCCCGTCGACAACCCCCGCGCGGCCAGAAGTGCGCCCGGATCCTCGGCATCGAGGGGCGAGCAGATGCGGTAGACCTCCAGCACGGCATCCGAGATCAGCCCCGCCCGGTTCAGCGCCATGGCCGCGCCATACCGCTGCCGTCCCGAGCCTGGCAGCCCGGGGGGCAGGCCAAGCGTGGCGCGCAACTCGGCAACTGCCGGCAGAAGGTCCGCCACCGATCAGCCTCCCGTTCGGTAGGCCAGCCGCTCGTCGGCATCCCGCCGCCGCTCGGCCCTGGCCATGACGATCCCGGCGGCGACGACGCCCAGGCCGACCACCGCCACGACGATCGTCGCAAGCGCATTGATGTCGGGCGTCACGCCAAGCTTCACCTTCGACCAGATCAGCAGGGGCAGCGTCGTCGCCCCGGGGCCTGTGACGAAAGAGGTGATCACCACCTCGTCCAGCGACAGGGTAAAGGCCAGGAGCCACCCCGACAGAATCGCCGGGCTGATCACCGGCAGGGTGATGTCGCGCAACACCTGCCAGGAGCGGGAGCCGAGGTCCATCGCCGCCTCTTCGATCCCGCGGTCGGCCCCGGCCAGCCGCGCCTGCACCACGGTGGCGACATAGACCATGGAAAAGGTCACATGCGCGATGGTGATGGTGGTGAAGCCGCGGGCGGAGGGCCAGCCGAGCCAGTCGGCCATCAGGATGAACAGCATCAGCATGGAAATCCCGGTGATCACGTCGGGCATGATCAGCGGCGCCGTCACCATGCCGGAAAAGAGCATCCGCCCCCGGAACCGCCGGAACCGCGCCATCACCAGCCCGGCCAGGCTGCCGAGGATCGTCGCCAGCGTCGCCGACAGCACCGCCACTTCCAGCGACAGAAGGGTCGCCTTCATCACCTCGGCATTGTT
>JAATGA010000405.1 GCA_015654855.1 Rhodobacterales bacterium | reverse complement strand
TATGCGCTTTATGCCGAGGATGGCGTGGTCAAGGTCCTGCACCTGGAGGAAAGCCCCGGCACCTGCGAGATCTCGGGCGGCGAATCGCTGCTGGCCGCGATCTGACGCACTGCGGGGGGACTCGTCCGCCCGCGCCCGGGACCGAGAGGCGGCGGGCCAGGCCGCCGTCTGCGGATACGACAGGTGGCCTTCGCTGTGCGCCCACGCCAGGAAGCATCAGAACCACGTCCACCATGTGAAGATCCCTCTCCGCGCAGGCAAAAGTCCGCGCGGGGAGGAGGACCGGGCCGGCGGTCCCCCTGTCGTCCGTGATGCTGCGCCGGCAGAAGGATGCGGCGCGGCCCCTTTCCGGGAGACCCGGCAGCAAGTGTCGGACACCGGCTGGCCAGGGGGGTGACGCCGCCACGCCTCACCTTCGCATCAAACCTGGGGGCCGCGCCACGGCCCGATTGACCCGCGCGGCGCTTGCGCCCTAAATTCGCGGGATTTCAGGTGCCAGAGACGCAAACCGCCGATGACGCAAACTGCCCCGGCCTCCGGCCTGTTCGGCCGCGCGATGCGCGGGTCGGTGATCACGGCGGGGGCCTATGCCTTTACGCAGGCTTTGCGGCTTGGATCGAACCTCGTTCTGACCCGGCTTCTGGTGCCCGAGGCCTTTGGTCTGATGGCGCTGGTCTCGGTCGTGCTGGTCGGCCTGTCGATGTTTTCGGACATGGGGGTCGGGCCGGCAATCTCGCAGCATCCGCTGGGGGATGAGCCGCGTTTTCTGAATACCGCCTGGACGCTCAACGTGCTGCGCGGGCTGATGTTGTGGCTGCTGACCTGCATCCTGGCGCTGCCGGCGGCGCATCTTTACAATGCGCCCGACCTCGCGCTGCTGTTGCCGGCGGCGGGGCTGACTCTGCTGATCTCGGGTTTCGATCCGACGCGGATCGACACGGCGAACCGGCATCTGCTGCTGGGGCGGGTCACCGCGCTCGACCTGATCTCGCAGGTGATCGGCATGGCGGCCATCGTGCTGTTCGCCTGGGCGATGCGGTCGGTCTGGGCCCTGGTGCTGGGCGCGATTGTCGGCACCGTGGCCAAGCTGGTGCTGACCAGCCTTTTCCTGCCCGGAGAGCGCAACCGTTTTGCATGGGAACCACAGATCGGTCGCGATCTGATCCATTTCGGCAAATGGATATTTCTGTCGACCGCCTGCGGCTTTCTGCTGTCGCAGGGCGACAAGGCGATCCTGGGCGCACATCTGTCGCTGGAGCAGTTGGGGCTTTACAATATCGGCTTCTTCCTCGCCTCGTTTCCGGTGATGCTGGGCGCCTCGGTGACAAGCCGCATCCTGATCCCGCTTTACCGGGACCACCACCCCTCGACCGGGGCGCAGAACGCGGCCAGGCTGCGGCGAATGCGATATGCGCTCAGCCTGGGGATCATCGCCATGCTGGCGGTCATCGCACTTCTGGGCTTGCCGCTGGTGCGGCTGCTGTATGACGACCGCTATCTGGGGGCAGGGGCGGTGGTGGTGGCGGTGGCGCTGGTGCAGATGCCGCAGGTGGTGGGCATGACCTACGACCAGGCAGCGTTGGCGGCGGGGGAATCACGGCCCTATTTCCTGCTGATGGCGCTGCGCGCGGCGATGCAGACCGCGGCATTCATGATCGGCGCTTCGGTCGGCGATCTGAAGGGGGCGCTGCTGGGGCAGGCCATCGCGCTTTACGCAGTCTACCCCGGGGTGATCCTGCTGGCCCGTCGCTATGGCGTCCAGGACGCCACGCATGACGCCATCTGCTTCGCGCTGATCCTGGCCGTGACCCTGTTCGTTCTGTGGGCGGACCTGCCGCTGCTGCTGTCGCTGTAGAACCCGCAGCAATTTCATCGAAGTTTATCAATTTTGGAAACAGTTCTCGCACGGCCACCATGCCGTGGCTTGCGGAGAACCGGGCGCGGCGGCCCGCGGTCAGCGCGCGATCCGGTCCAGCCCGTGACATGCGGCACAGCGAATCAATCCCGTTCGCCCGATCCGGCATTCGTGGACAGACACACGCATAGATTGTGGCGCAGAAAATGCGGCAATTGCATGGCGCAGTCGAGGCAAAATTTCATACCTGACGCGGCATAAATTCGGCGAGGCGCGATGTCTTCCCATCGCGGTGCGCCAACGGGGTCAGTAAAATAAGCAATTGGGGCACTATCTGACGAGTACACAATATGAGCTGCCATATTCTTGCATCCGCCTGTCCGGCCGGAGCGTTGTCGGGGCGCACTCCAGGCCCGCGATCCGGTCGTCATCCTTACCCGATCCGCCCTTCTGTTCGCGGATAAGCAACAATGACCATGACATTTTCCGGCGCCTCGACGCCGGTGCGGCCCTCGGCCGAGGCCGAAAGGCTGCACGGAATCTCTGCCCAGCCCGGGCTTCCCCATCGCGGGGGGATCTACCGCAACGTCTTCAAGCGGGCGCTGGACGTGCTTGCGGTGCTGATGGCGGCGCCGGTGGTGGTGCCGGTCACCCTTGCGCTGGCGATCCTCGTCGCCCGCGACGGCGGCAGCCCGTTCTACACCCAGCCCCGCATCGGCAAGGGGGGCCGCGTCTTCCGCATGTGGAAACTGCGCAGCATGGTCTGCGACGCTGACACCCGGATGGAAGCCCATCTCGCCGCCGATCCCGAGGCGCGCGCCGAGTGGGACCGCACGCAAAAGCTGCGGCACGATCCACGCATCACCCGGTTCGGCAGCACGCTGCGGCGCTGCTCGCTGGACGAGTTGCCGCAGTTGTGGAACGTGCTGAAGGGCGACATGTCGCTGGTCGGGCCACGGCCGATGATGGTCAGCCAAAAGGCGATCTATCCAGGCACGGCCTATTATGCGCTGCGGCCCGGCGTGACCGGCTATTGGCAGACCGCCGGGCGCCACCGCACGACCTTCGAGGCGCGGGCGGAATACGACGCGGCCTACGAGACCGATCTCAGCCTGACCGCCGATCTGCGCATCCTGCTGCGCACGGTCGGGGTCGTGATGGACGCGACCGGAGTCTGACGGCGCAAGGGGCGCGACCACGGCAGCCGGCCGCGCCCCGCTTTCGATCTGCCCCCGCGCGGGATCGCGCGCCGCCGCGACAATCCCTTTTCACCGCAGTCGCTTGCCTTGCGCGCATTTCGCAGGCAGGCTGCGAATGCTCTTTTGTATGGAGGATTTCGTGAACAACGGCGCATTTACCGGCGGAAATCTGGTGGTCCTGGCCATCGCCGCCTTTATCATTCTTTGCATCTTCCTCGGCGTCCGCATCGTTCCCCAGTCGGAAAAGCATGTGGTCGAACGCTTTGGCCGGCTGCGCGCGGTTCTGGGGCCGGGCATCAACTTCATCGTGCCCTTCCTCGACCGCGTGGCGCACAAGATCTCGATCCTGGAACGCCAGTTGCCGACGGCGACGCAAGACGCCATCACCGCCGACAACGTGCTGGTCAAGGTCGAAACCTCTGTCTTCTATCGCATCACCGAGCCGGAAAAGACCGTCTACCGCATCCGCGACGTGGATGCCGCCAGCGCCACCACCGTCGCCGGCATCGTGCGGTCGGAAATCGGCAAGCTGGAACTCGACCAGGTGCAGTCCAACCGCTCGCAACTGATCGAACGGGTGCGCGAGCAGGTCGCAGCCATGGTCGACGACTGGGGGGTCGAGGTAACGCGGGCCGAAATCCTCGACGTGAACCTCGACGACGCGACGCGCGCCGCGATGCTGCAACAGCTGAATGCCGAGCGTGCACGCCGCGCCCAGGTGACCGAGGCCGAGGGCAAGAAGCGCGCGGTCGAGTTGCAGGCCGATGCCGAGCTTTACCAGGCCGAGCAGCAGGCCAAGGCGCGCCGGATCACCGCCGATGCCGAGGCCTATGCGACCGGCGTGATCGCCGAGGCAATCGCCGCCAACGGCCTGGAAGCCGCGCAGTTCCAGATCGCGCAGAAACAGGTCGAGGCACTGGCCGATGTGGCCAAGGGCGGCGGCAAGCAGACGATCCTTTTCCCCGCGCAGGCGCTGGAAGCCTTTGGCGACGCCTTCAAGATGCTGAAGGGGCGTGGCTGAGATGTGGACGACCTGGTGGGCCTGGATCGCGGCGGGCTTCGTGCTCGGCATCCTCGAGATCGTGGCGCCCGGCTATATCTTCCTCGGCTTCGCCGTCGGGGCGGTAATCACCGGCGCCTTGTTGGGCATCGGCCTGCTGGGCGGCAACATCCCGTTGCTGCTGCTGATCTTCGCGCTGTCCTCGCTTCTGGGCTGGTATGTGCTGCGGCGGATCTTCGGTCAGCCGCAGCACAGCGTGGTCAAATGGGACCGCGACGTCAACGACAACAAGTAACGGGTCACGGGATCAGGCGATCAGCCGGCCGGCCGCCGTCCCGGTGATGCGCGCGGTGATGATCTGTCCCTCGGGTTGATCCGTCGCGAATTCGACCTCGGCGAAATGCTCGGTTCGGCCCATGCGCGGACCTTCCGTCAGAACGGCCCGGGTCGCGCCCTGTTCGCCCGCAGCCCATGCGGTCAGTGCCCCCTGCCCCTCGGCGCGCAGTCGCGCCGCGCGCTCGCGGATCGCCGGCCCCTTTACCTGCGGCATCCGCGCGGCGGGCGTGCCTTTGCGCGGGCTGTAGGGGAAGACATGCAGGAAGGTCAGCCCGCAATCCCTGATCAGTTTCAGCGAGTTGTCGAACATCGCCTCGGTCTCTGTCGGGAAGCCCGCGATCAGATCGGCCCCGAAAACGATGCCGGGGCGGAGCTTACGCGCCTCCTCACAAAAGCGGATGGCGTCGTCGCGCAGATGGCGACGCTTCATCCGTTTCAGGATCATGTCATCCCCGGCCTGAAGCGACAGATGCAGATGCGGCATCAGCCGCGGTTCGGTCGCGATGGCCTGCATCAGGTTTTCATCGGCTTCGATCGAGTCGATCGAGGAAATCCGCAACCGCGGCAGATCCGGCACCAGTTTCAGGATCCGCATCACCAGATCGCCAAGCCGGGGCGTTCCCGGCAGATCGGCGCCCCAGGAGGTCAGATCGACCCCGGTCAGCACCACCTCGTTGAAGCCGTTGCCCACAAGGCGCTTGATCTGCTCGACCACCACCCCGGCGGGAACGGAGCGCGAATTGCCCCGGCCGTAAGGAATGATGCAAAAGGTGCAGCGATGGTCGCAGCCGTTCTGCACCTGGACATAGGCGCGATGGCGACCGAAGCCGTCGATCAGGTGACCGGCGGTTTCCTTCACCGACATGATGTCGTCGACACGGATCTTCTCGGTCGCGCCGATAAGATCGGGGATCGCCAGTTCGGACCTCAGGCCCGACCAGGTTTCACCTTGCATCTTTTCATGGTTGCCGATGACCCGCGTCACCTCGGTCATTTCGGCGAAGGTCTCGGGCTCGGTCTGCGCGGCGCAGCCGGTCACCAGGATCGGCGCACCTGGGTTTTCGCGGGCAAGGCGGCGGATTTCCTGCTTTGCCTTGCGCACCGCCTCGGCGGTGACGGCACAGGTGTTGACGATCACCGCATTGCCAAGCCCCGCCTGGGCCGCAAGCTCTTTCATCGCCTCGGTCTCATAGGCATTCAGCCGACAGCCCAGTGTCGCGAAGATCGGGGTTTCCGCGTTCATCGCACGGACTCGAGGAAGGCAGGGCTGAGGGTGCCGTTGAAGACATGGGCCACGGGTCCGGTCATCCAGACGCCATCCTCGCGCCAGTCGACCTCAAGGGTGCCGCCGTCGAGGTCGAGCGCGACCCGCCGCCCGGTCAGCCCGCGCAGATGCGCCGCCACCGCCGTGGCGCAGGCGCCGGAACCGCAGGCGAGCGTGATCCCTGCCCCGCGTTCCCACACCCGCATCCGCAGCCGGTCCGGCCCGGCAACGGACGCGAACTCGACATTGGTACGCTGCGGGAACAGCGGGTCATGCTCCCATTTCGGCCCGACAGCGGGCAGGTCCACCGCCCCGGCATCGGCCACGAAGAACACGCAATGGGTATTGCCCATCCCCACCGCCACCGGATCGCCCGCCAGCGGCAGATGCAGAGTATCGACCTCGCGCGACAACGGGATGTCGGCCCAGCCTGTCTGCGGCAAACCCATATTGACGCTGATCAGCCCGTCGTTTCGCCGCACCGCCCGCAGAAGACCGCGCTCGGTGGTCAGCGTGACCTCGCCCGTGCCGCTGCCCGCCATCACCAGCGCCGAAACGCAGCGGGTCGCATTGCCGCAGGCCCCTGCCCGGCTGCCGTCGCCGTTCCAGAAGTCGAGCGCGAAATCCGCAGTGTCGGAATCGCGGATCTCGGCCAGTTGGTCGAAACCGACCCCACGGTTGCGGTCGCCAAGCGCGCGCGCCAGCGCCGGCGTCGTCACGCCACCCGCCGCCACCCCGCGCCCGCGCGAGTCGATGACGACGAAGTCATTGCCCAGCCCGTGCATTTTCAGAAACGGCAGGCCGGCGGCAGAGGGGGTCGAAGCGTCCATTCCGCGCATATACGCCGCGACGCAGGATTTTGCCAGTGCCGCGCGCTTTTGCCCTTGACCCCCCGGACCGAAGTTTCTAATCACCCCCGGCGTGGGGCCGGTAGCTCAGTTGGTAGAGCAGCTGACTTTTAATCAGCGGGTCATGGGTTCGAGTCCCGTCCGGCTCACCAATAAATTCAAAGGCTTGTCAGGTGACACCCGATTTGTCCATTTGTGACAGGGCCCTGTTCGCTTTTGACAGATCTTTTGCCCACAGGCATGCCGCCAGCCAGACAACCCGTTCGCCGTGGCAAGTGCATCGCAATGCCCGGCTCAGCGCACATCGCGTCGAGGGATCTCGTTTCACGGGAAAGCTGAGCCGCTAAAGTGGCTCAGCTTTCCCTTCCTGGCATACGAACATGGTTTCTGGTATACTGTTAACTTCCATTTCGGGCATGACAGCATCATCGCCAACGCCTGACGCCCGTTTCGGGACACCGCGCATATGGACGCCGTGCTGATCGAAAGGCTTTGGCAGAGGGTCGGGCCGGAGGATGATCTCTGGATCGTCGGCGATTTTACATTCGGACAGAAAGCCAAGGATGAAGCGTGGCTAATGACGATCTTCGGTCAGCTTCCCGGCGCGCGGCGGCATCTGGTGGTGGGCAAGCATGACCGCCCGCTGACCCAGGTGCTGCCACGGGAGAGTGTCTCGCTGCTCGCGGAAGTGGATGATCCCGCCACAGATCTGCCGGTCACGCTCTGCCACTATCCGACGATGACCTGGAATGGTGCGAGGAAGAGTTCCTTGCACCTGTTCGGGCATGTGCACGGCAACTGGCAGGGCAGCGCGAAAAGCGTGAATATTGGCACCGATGTCTGGGACTTCTGTCCGGTGACGATTGAGGATGCGGCTCAGCGGGCGAAGTCGCTGCCGAAGCACAGGCACTGGAACGACGCAGAGCCGCGCGCATGACCCGAAACCTGGATCGTCCGGGCACATCCCGAGAGCTGCTGCGCGAAAACGTCGTGCCACCCGATTGCGGAACCGACACTAACGGGGTGCAGCCCACGGCGCATTCCTGCACCGTCCATGCATCAAGATAGTCGATCTCTCTGCCCGCAACCCATGATCGGTCAAAGTGTTTCCCGGCCGACAGGTTGCCCGAACCCCACGCCATCGCGGCTGTTCTCCAACATGATGCCCTCAACAAGGCTTTTTTTGCAGGAGTCAGGGGGCGGCGGGATGTGCCGCCTTTCCAGGCGGGTTCGGACCACGCGCTCGATCCCGGCGGTGGCGAGCGTATTGCAGCGGTTCATCAGTGCGACACGGATCTGGACTTCGGCAGTTTGACGGTC
>JAATGA010000088.1 GCA_015654855.1 Rhodobacterales bacterium | reverse complement strand
GAGGCCCATGAAAATCGTCCCCAGCACCAGGAAGATCAGCACGATCGACGGCACAATGCCCATCAGCACCCGCATCACCAGGGCAAGGTACAGATCGCCCCGCACCTCTTTCGGCAGGGGCGGCATGGTCTGCGGCTTCAGGATCGACAGAACGATGATGTAGCCTAGGAAGATCAGCACCTGAAGGATCGAGGGGCCGATGGCGCCCAGATACATATCGCCCACCGATTTTCCCAACTGGTCGGCCAGAACGACCAGGACCAGGCTCGGCGGGATAAGCTGGGTGATCGTGCCCGAGGCGGCGATCACGCCGGTCGCCAGCCGCTCGGAATAGCCGTAACGCAGCATGATCGGCAGCGAGATCACCCCCATGGTGATGACCGAGGCCGCCACCGTCCCGGTGATCGCCCCCAGCACCGCGCCGACCAGGATCACCGCATAGGCGAGGCCGCCGGGGATGCGGCCGAAAAGCTTGCCCATCCCCTCCAGCAGATCCTCGGCCAGACCGCAGCGTTCGAGGATCGCGCCCATGAAGGTGAAGAACGGAATGGCCAGCAGCAGGTCGTTCGACACGATGCCGAAGAACCGGTGCGGCAGCGCGCCGAGGAAGGCTTCCGAGAAATGACCGGTCGCGCCCCCCAACACCCCGAAGAACAGCCCCACGGCACCGAGCGAGAACGCGACCGGAAAGCCGTAAAGCATGAACAAAATCATCGTGAAGAACATCAGCGGGGGGAATGGCCCGTATTCGAACATCGCGGTGCCCCCTTACTTAAGCGGTTTTTCGTAGGCGGTTTCGATCTGAATGGTGCCGGTCAGCGCCGCGATCCGCTTGATGAGTTCGGACACCCCCTGCAAGGCCAGCAGCGCGAAACCCGCCGAGATCACCAGCTTCACCGGCCAGCGGATCAGCCCGCCGGCGTTCGACGACATCTCGCCCTGGTTCCACGAGGTGACGAAGACGGGCCAGCTGAGCCAGGCGGCAAAGGTCGCGAAGGGCAGCAGGAACAGCACGATGCCGATGGCGTCGATCCACAGCCGCGCCCGCTCGCTGACCGAGCCGTAGATCAGGTCGACCCGCACATGCTCGTTGACCTTCAGCGTATAGGCGGCACCCATCATCACGATGAAGCCGAACATATACCACTGGATCTCCAGCCAGCCGTTCGAGCTGTAGTTGAAGGCATAGCGGATCATCGCGTTGCCGGCACTGATCAGACAGCACAGCAGCACCAGGTATTCCCCGATCTTGCCGAAGAACACGCTCAACCGGTCTATGCCCCTCGAAAGGGCGAGAAGCGCTTGCATGTAAATCCTCCCTGGCTCCGGGCGCGGACCTCCTCGTCCGCATCCCGGATGATCCTGTTTGTCGATTTCCCGCCATCGCGTCAATTGCGCTAAAGCGCCGGGAAACCAAAGGATTGCGCTCTGTCCCCGACGCTTTGGCCATGCGTGGTGGGAATGGCAGGTATTCTGCCTGCAAATACCGCACATGCCCGATCCTCAGGCGGCGCCTCGGGGATCCGTGTCGCGAAAACTGACCTAGCGTCAGGGGCGGGCGATTCGCCAACCGCCGCCGCCTGTCCGCCCTACGGTGACCGCCCCCCGCAGGCCGCAAGGCCGACCTTCGCCCCGCAAGGACTTCGGGATCCGCCCCGCCGCCTGCTGCCCTGTCCGCGCGCGGGTGCTTTCCAAACTTGCCCACCCCGCCCCGATGGGCCATAACCTGCCCCAAGACATCCGCAGGCGGCCGGGCGGGCCGCAGAGGGCCGGGCCATGCTCCTTCTGATCGACAACTACGACAGCTTTACCTGGAACCTCGTCCACTACCTGGGCGAGATGGGCGCCGATGTGCTGGTGCGCCGCAACGATCAACTCGACGTGCAGCAGGCCATGGGCCTGCACGCCAGGGGGATCGTGCTGTCGCCCGGGCCTTGCGATCCGGCCTCTGCCGGGATCTGCCTGCCGCTGACGCTCGCCGCCGCCGAGGCGGGGGTGCCGCTTCTGGGCGTCTGTCTGGGCCATCAGGCCATCGGCCAGGCCTTTGGTGGCCATGTCGTGCGCTGCCACGAGATCGTGCACGGCAAGATGGGCACGGTGTATCACAACGGCCAGGGCGTGTTCCGCGGCCTGCCCTCGCCCTTCCTCGCCACCCGCTATCACTCGCTGATCGTCGACCGCGCCACCCTGCCGCCCGAGCTGGAGGTCACCGCCTGGCTGGAGGATGGCACGATCATGGGTCTGCGCCACCGCACCAAACCCATCGAGGGCGTGCAGTTCCATCCCGAAAGCATCGCCTCGGAACACGGGCATCAACTGCTGCGCAACTTCCTCGACCTGGCCCACGAAGGGGTGCGCGAAGGGGAACCGGCATGAGCGACACGCTGAAGCCGCTGATCGGCATCGCCGCGACCCGCCCGCTGACCCGTGCCGAGGCCGAGGCGGCGTTCGAGACGCTGTTCGAGGGCACGGCCACCCCGGCGCAGATGGGCGGCTTTCTGATGGCCCTGCGCACCCGTGGCGAGACGGTGGACGAATACACCGCCGCCGCGACGGTGATGCGGGCCAAGTCCCATAAGGTCAGGGCGCCGGCCGATGCCATCGACATCGTTGGCACCGGCGGCGACGGCAAGGGCACGCTGAACATCTCGACCGCCACCGCCTTTGTCGTGGCGGGCGCGGGCGTGCCGGTCGCGAAACACGGCAACCGCAACCTTTCGTCGAAATCGGGCGCTGCGGATGCGATGACCGAACTCGGCCTGAATGTCATGGTCGGGCCGGAAGTGGTGGAGGCCTGCCTGGCCGAGGCCGGGATCGGCTTTATGATGGCGCCGATGCACCATCCGGCGATGCGCCATGTCGGCCCGGTGCGCACCGAGCTTGGCACCCGGACGATCTTCAACATCCTGGGGCCGCTGACCAACCCTGCGGGGGTCAAACGGCAGTTGACCGGCACCTTCTCGGATGCGCTGCTGCGCCCTATGGCCGAGACGCTGGCCGCTTTGGGCAGCGAAAAGGCCTGGCTCGTCCATGGCGGCGACGGCACCGACGAGATCTCGATCGCCGAGCCGACGAAGGTCGTCGAGCTTTCGGGCGGCCAGATCCGCGAGTTCACCGTCACCCCCGAGGATGCCGGCCTGCCCCGCCACCCGTTCGAGGCGGTCGCCGGTGGCAGTCCCGCCGAGAACGCCGCCGCGCTCCGCGCTCTGCTGGACGGGGCTGTCGGTGGCTACCGCGACGCGGTGCTGCTGAACGCCGCCGCCGCCCTGATCGTCGCCGACCGGGCGACCGGCCTTGCCGAAGGGGTCGCGCTCGCGCGCCGGGCCATCGACTCCGGCGCGGCCCGGGCGAAACTCACCGCACTCGCCGCCCTCAGCCATGGAAAGGCCGCATGAGCACAGTTCTCGACCGGATCTAAGCCTACAAGCTGGAAGATGTGGCCCAACGGAAACTGGACCGCCCGCTTGCTGCCGTGGAGGATGCAGCCCGCGCCGCCCCTGCCCCGCGCGGCTTTGCCAGGGCGCTGGCCGGGGCCGTGACCACCGGCTACGGGCTGATCGCCGAGATCAAGAAGGCCAGCCCCTCCAAAGGCCTGATCCGTGCCGATTTCGATCCGCCCGCGCTTGCCCGTGCCTATGAGGCCGGGGGCGCGACCTGCCTGTCGATCCTGACCGACGGGCCGTCCTTTCAGGGCGCGGATGAGTTTCTGACCCAGGCGCATGATGCGGTCTCGCTGCCCTGCCTGCGCAAGGATTTCATCTACGACCCGTATCAGATCGCCGAGGCGCGGGCTTTGTCGGCCGACTGCATCCTGCTGATCATGGCCTCGCTTGAGGATACCCAGGCGGCGGAGCTGGAGGCGGCGGCCTTTGACTGGCACATGGATGTGCTGATCGAGGTGCATGACCGCGCGGAACTCGACCGCGCGGCGCGGCTGAAATCGCCGCTGATCGGCATCAACAACCGCAATCTGCATACCTTCGATGTGACGCTCGACACCACGCGGCAATTGTCGCGCCTGGTCCCCGAGGATCGGCTGATCGTCGCGGAAAGCGGGCTGAACACGCCTGCCGACCTCGCCGATCTCGCGCAATACGGCGCGCGGGCCTTCCTGATCGGCGAGGCCCTGATGCGCCAGCCCGATGTCGAGGCCGCGACCCGCGCGCTGCTTGCCACAGCGGTGACGGAACAGGGCGGGATCTGACGCCCATGCCGAAGCTGACGCATTTCGACGAGGCCGGACGGGCGGCGATGGTCGATGTGACCGACAAACCCGCGACCGACCGGATCGCGGTGGCGCGCGGCCATATCGCGATGCAGCCCGAGACGCTGGCGCTGATCAAAGGCGGCACGGCGGCCAAGGGCGATGTGCTGGGCGTGGCGCGGCTTGCCGGGATCATGGCGGCGAAGCGGACCTCGGATCTGATCCCGCTTTGCCATCCGCTGGCGCTGACCAAGGTCTCGCTCGACCTGATCTGCGACGAGACGCTGCCCGGCGTGGTGATCGAGGCCATTGTGCGCACCTCCGGCCAGACCGGGGTCGAGATGGAGGCGCTGACCGCCGTCACCGTCGCCGCGCTGACCGTCTATGACATGGTGAAGGCCGTCGACCGGGGCATGGTGATCGGCGAGGTGCGCCTGGCGCTGAAGGACGGCGGCAAGTCCGGTCGCTGGCAGGCGCCATGACCATGCTGCCGCTGGAAGAGGCGACGGCGCGCTGCCTGGCGCTGGTCAAAACCGTGGGGACCGAGACCGTGCCGCTGCGCCGGGCCTCGGGGCGGGTTCTGGCCGCCCCGGTCGCGGCGCGGCGCGATCAGCCGCCCTTCGCCGCATCGGCCATGGACGGCTATGCCGTCCCGGGCGCGGCCCCCGTTG
>JAATGA010000182.1 GCA_015654855.1 Rhodobacterales bacterium | reverse complement strand
CGCCGCCGACATGGCCCGAGGGGCGCAGCAGGAACGACGCCTCCCCCCCGTCGAAAACCCGGTGTCGGTCGCGCAGCAGGGTCTGTTGCAGCTTGCGCGCCTCAATCAGGTCGCGGTCGAGCGAATCATAGACCTTGCGCAATTCGTCGAGCGTCGAGCCGATCAGCCGGTTCTTCTGCACCAGTTCGCGCTGCATCCCGACGATGCGCTCGCCAGCGCGCAGCCGTGCCCGGAGTTCGCTGGAACTGACCGGCTTGGTCAGGAAGTCGTCGGCCCCGGCCTCAAGCCCGTCTGCGACCTCTTCCTTGTCGCTTTTCGAGGTCAGCAGGATGAAATAGCCGTAGCCTTCGTGCGGCAAGGCACGGAATTTGTTGCAGAACTGCACGCCCGACATGCCCGGCATCACCCAGTCGCTGATCACGATGTCGAAGGAAGTCGCGGCGCAAAGCGACAACGCCTCTTCGCCCGATCCGGCCTCGGACACGGCGAAGCCCCAGCGGGCAAGCTGCATCGCCATCATCCGGCGCTGGGCCCGGCTGTCGTCCACGACCAGAAGACGAATCTCGGGCGCCTGCGCCGCGGCGTCTTCCGCCTGTCTGATCGCATGTATCGACAACCCCGGCTCCCCGTCTGGCCCGAGAGGTTTGGCATTCCCGGATTAAAAGAGGGTGAACGCCATTCTGCGGCTGCGCCTTGCAATCGGGGGCGGCCCATGCTGCGGCTGCAAACGGTTTGTTAATGGCGCGCGCGCAGAATGGCGCCATGCGGGATCGGGGAACGGGATGATTGATTGGGCCAGGATCAGGGATCTGCGTGACGAGATCGGCCTTGAGGATTTCGGCGAGATCGTCGTGCTTTTCCTGCAAGAGGCGGACGAGGTTATCGGTCGCCTCGGTCGCAACGGGAGGCAGAACAGCGTTTCGGACGATCTGCACTTTCTGAAAGGCGCGGCGCTGAACCTGGGTTTCCGCGATCTCGCCGGCAGTTGTCAGGAGGCGGAGCGGAAGGTCGCCGCCGGCCACGCCATCGACCTGGCCGAGATTGCTGACAGGTTCCTTGCCAGCCGCACCGCCTTTATGGCTGGCCTGAATGAAGTGCTGGAGAGTTGATGGTCAGCAGCGCCGCGGCCGAGGCTTCGCAGTGCGGCCCCTTGCTGGCGGGACGAAGATCTGGCGCTGCGCGGTGTGGACCGCGCTTTGCCGCGCACCTGGCGCGGGAAAGGCGCGACGCGCACGCCATCCGTGCCGGGGTTGCCCGGCTCAAAGGTGCAGGGGCACCGGGCTTGCGGCCCTTGGACGGCTCAGATCAGGAATTCCGACAGGATTTCGTCGCGGGTGATGTCGCGCCAACCGAAGCCGGCAGCGTCCATCTGCTGTTGCAGCCGGGCGAAATTGGCCGGGTCCGTCGTCTCGATCCCGATCAGGACCGAGCCGAAGTTGCGCGCCGATTTCTTCAGGTATTCAAACCGCGCGATGTCATCCTCGGGTCCCAGCATGGCCAGGAATTCGCGCAGGGCGCCGGGGCGCTGCGGCATCCGCAGGATGAAGTATTTCTTCACCCCGGAATAGCGTTGGGCGCGTTCCTTGACCTCGGGCAGGCGTTCGAAGTCGAAATTGCCGCCCGAGGTGACGCAGACCACGGTCTTGCCCCGGATCTCGTCGGCGAGGTCCTTCAACGCGTCGATTGACAGGGCACCAGCGGGTTCCAGCACGATCCCCTCGACGTTCAGGATCTCCAGCATGGTGGTGCAGATCCGGTCCTCGGGCGGGCGGACGATCTCTTCCGGGCGGACCCAGGTCAGACGCGAGAACGGCAGATCGCCGATCTTCGCCACCGCTGCGCCGTCGACGAAACTGTCGACACGCGGCAGCTTCACCGGCTCGCGCGCGGCGATGGCGGCGGTCAGGCTCGCCCCGCCTTCGGGCTCCACAAAGCGGAAGGCGGTCGCGGGCGCCGCTTCGCGCAGAAAGCCGGTCACGCCGGAGGCGAGCCCGCCGCCGCCCACCGGCAGGATCACCAGATCGGGCGCATGGCCAAGCTGGTCGAGGATTTCCACCCCGACGCTGGCCTGGCCCTCGATCACATCGGCATCGTCGAAGGGGGCGAGGAAATATGCGCCTTCCGCCGCGCAGAAGGCCTGGCTCGCGGCCAGCGTCTGGTCGAAATAGTCGCCGGTCAGCACGATGCGCACCGCATCGCCGCCGAAGGTGCGGGTTTTGTCGATCTTTTGCTGCGGGGTGGTCACCGGCATGAAGATCGTGCCCTTCACGCCGAAATGCCGGCAGGCGAAAGCCATGCCCTGGGCGTGGTTGCCGGCGCTGGCGCAGACGAAATGCTGCCGGCTAGGATCGACGGCCCGCGCCTTGCGCATGGCGTTCCAGGCGCCGCGCAGCTTGTAGCTGCGCACGGGCGTCAGATCCTCGCGCTTGAGCCAGATGTCGGCGCCATAGCGGCGTGACAGGAACTCGTTCTTCTGAAGCGGCGTGCGCGGGAAGAGATCGCGCAGCGCGCGCGTTGTGCTGCGGGCGGCATCGGCAAAATCTGTCATGTCCTGCCCATGACTCCCCGCGCGGCATTTGGCAAGGCGCGCTCTTTGTTTCCGGGACAAAATCGCGGGCTTCCCGACCTTGGCAGCAAGGGAAAAAGGGTCTATCGGGGCGGGTCAGTTGATGCAGTTTCCCCACGGAGCCACCGATGTCCGCGCCCAAGCCCAAGAAAGTCGTTCTTGCCTATTCCGGCGGACTCGACACCTCGATCATCCTGAAATGGTTGCAGACCGAATACGGTTGCGAGGTGGTGACCTTCACCGCCGACCTCGGCCAGGGCGAAGAATTGGAACCGGCGCGGCAGAAGGCGCTGCTTCTGGGTATCAGGGAAGAGAACATCCACATCGTCGACGTGCGCGAGGAATTCGTGCGCGACTTCGTATTCCCGATGTTCCGGGCGAATGCGCTTTACGAAGGGGAATATCTGCTCGGCACCTCGATTGCCCGCCCGCTGATCTCGCAGCATCTGGTGCGGATTGCGCAGGAAACCGGGGCCGATGCGGTGGCGCATGGCGCGACCGGCAAGGGCAACGATCAGGTGCGGTTCGAACTGGGCGTCGCGGCACTCGACCCGTCGATCAAGGTGATCGCGCCCTGGCGGCTGTGGGATCTGACCAGCCGCACCCGGCTGCTGGAATTCGCCGAACAGAACCAGATCCCGATCGCGAAGAACAAGCGGGGCGAGGCGCCGTTTTCGGTCGATGCGAACCTGCTGCATACCTCGTCCGAGGGCACGGTTCTGGAAAACCCGGCCATCGAGGCGCCCGACTATGTTGCGCAGCGCATCGTTGCGGTCGAGGATGCGCCCAACGAGCCGGAATTCATCGAAGTGACCTTTGAAAAGGGCGATGCGGTCGCGATCAACGGCGAGGCTTTGTCGCCGGCCACGATCCTGACCCGCCTGAACGCGTTGGGCGGCAAGCATGGCATCGGCCTGCTGGACTTCGTGGAAAACCGCTTTGTCGGCATGAAGTCGCGTGGGCTTTACGAAACCCCCGGCGGCACCATCCTGCTGGCGGCGCATCGCGGCATCGAGCAGATCACGCTCGACTCCGGCGCGGGTCATCTGAAGGATTCGATCATGCCGCGCTATGCGGAACTGATCTACAACGGCTTCTGGTTCGCGCCGGAACGCGAGGCGTTGCAGGCGCTGATCGACAAGACGCAGGAGCATGTGTCGGGCACGGTGAAGCTGAAGCTTTACAAAGGTGTGGCGCGCGTCGTCGCCCGGTGGTCGGAAGAGACGCTTTACAGCGAGAAGCACGTCACCTTCGAGGAAGACGCCGGTGCCTACGACCAGCGCGACGCGGCGGGCTTCATTCACCTGAACGCGCTGCGGTTGAAGCTGATCGCGACGCGCAATGCGCGTGTGGCGAAAAAGAACGGCTGATCCGCGCAGCGGAAAGCGGCGCGCCGGATCCTGGGCCGTCCTTCGGGGCGGCCCTTTGCTTTGGTGACGCAACGGCGCAGTTGAACCTTTACCCTCAGCCGGCATTCTGCATCTGCACATATGGACGGGGACGATGGAAGAAATCGCGGAACGGATCGGGCGCAAGCTCGGCGAGACGCCTTTTCAGGGCAGTCTGAAGTTTGATTGCGGCGCGGAGGGTGTGATCGTCCTCGCCGATGGCATGGCGGCGACCGTCGACCGGGCCACCGACTGCACGCTAAAGATCAGCCGCGAGAACCTGGTGAAGCTGCTGACCGGAAAGCTCAACCCGATGCTGGCCATGGCCACCGGCAAGCTGAAGCTGTCCGGGGACCCGGCGGTGGCGATGCGGTTGGCGAAGCTGATCGCCTGAATGAAAAAAGGGCAGCCACCAGGGCCGCCCTTATCCCGAACCTGTCGAGGCAGAGCTTATTCCGGCTCGGCCCGGTAGATCAGCCGTTCGTCGCAGGGGGCGACGCGCAGGATGTTCGTCGTGCCCTGCACGTTGAACGGCACGCCGGCGGTCAGCACGATCTGATCCTTTTCGGTGGCGATCCCGGTCTGGCGCGCGGCGCGGACGGCGGCGATCACCGCGCCCTTGAACCGGTCCTGCTCCTCCGAGATGACGCAGGTCGTCCCCCAAGTCAGGCACAGCCGCCGCGCCGTGCTGGTCAGCGGCGTCAGCGCGATGATCGGCACCCGCGGGCGTTCGCGCGCGACGAGGCTGACCGTCGTGCCGGTCTGGCTGAAGCAGCAGATGGCCTTGATGTCGGCGGCCTCGGCGATTTCGCGCGCGGCGGCGACGATGCCGTCGGCGACGGTAATGCGGTTGGTCCGGCGGCTGGCCTCGATCACCTCGCGGTAGGTCGGGTCGCTTTCCACCGAGATGGCGGTGTTGTTCATCGTCGTCACCGCCTCGATCGGGTATTTCCCGGCGGCGGATTCGGCCGACAGCATGATCGCATCGGCACCTTCGTAGATCGCGGTCGCGACGTCGGAGACCTCGGCCCGGGTCGGGATCGGGCTTTCGATCATCGATTCCAGCATCTGGGTCGCGACGATCACCGGCTTTGCCGCCGCCCGGGCGAGGCGGACCAGCCGCTTCTGTATCGGCGGAACCGACGTCACAGGCAGTTCGACCCCGAGGTCGCCGCGCGCCACCATGATCCCGTCGGCCACCGCCAGAATCGCCTCGTAGTTCTTCAGCGCGGCAGGCTTTTCGATCTTGGCGATGATCGTCGCGCGGCCGTTGGCCAGCGCGCGCGCCTCGATCACATCCTCGGGGCGCTGGACGAAGGACAAGGCCAGCCATTCGATCCCCAGATCGCAGGCGAAGTCCAGGTCCTTGCGGTCCTTTTGCGACAGCGCGGCCAGCGGCAGCAGCACGTCGGGCACGTTCACGCCCTTGCGGTTGGAAATCGTGCCGCCGACGGTCACCACGCATTCGGCGAAATCCTTGCCGCAGGTTTCGACCTTCAGCCGGATCTTGCCGTCGTTGACCAGAAGGCTCGACCCGGTCTCAAGTGCCGCGAAGATTTCCGGGTGGGGCAGTTGCACGCGGGTCGCGTCGCCGGGCACCTCCGACAGGTCCAGCCGGAAATGCGCGCCCTCGACCAGATCTTCGCTGTCGTTGGCGAAGGTGCCGACGCGCAGCTTCGGTCCCTGAAGGTCGGCGAGGATGGCGATCGGGCGGCCGGTATCGGCCTCCACCTTGCGGATGATCTCGTGCCGGGCGCGGATGTCTTCATGCGTCCCGTGGCTCATGTTCAGGCGGAAAACGTCCGCTCCCGCCTCGAACAGCGCCCGGATGGTTTCGTAGGTCGACGAGGCCGGGCCCAAAGTGGCCACGATCTTCACATTCCGAAGGCGTCTCATGTTCAGCCTTTTCCTTTTCGGTTCAAAGTCGCGGTGGGCCACGGGTTTTATAGAAGCATCTTCCGCCCATGGGCAACTGGCGCTTTCCTGCGGGGCGTCATAAACGGGCAATTGAACAATTCCACGACAAGGGGTCGCCCGTGTCTGCCTATCGTATCATCGGAGAGGATCGTCCCGGCCGCTGGCTGATCACCTGCGACCATGCGACGAACCGGGTGCCCGACTGGGTGAACGGCGGCGATCTCGGCATTACGTCCGCCGATATGGCGCGCCACATCGCCTTTGACCCCGGCGCAGCGGGCGTGGCCGAAGCCCTGGGCCTGGCGCTGAACAGCCCGGTGATCCTGTCGGATTTCTCGCGCCTGGTGATCGACCCGAACCGGGGCGAGGACGATCCGACGCTGGTGATGCGGCTTTACGACGGAACGATCATCCCCGCCAACCGCCATGCCGATGCGGCAGAGGTCGAACGGCGGCTCGACCGGCTTTACCGGCCCTATCACGCGGCACTGGCACGGCTGGCGGCGCGGCGGGCGGATGTGGCGATCTGCGCCATCCATTCCTTCACCCCCTGCCTTCAGGGTCGTCCGCCCCGGCCCTGGCATGTCGGCGTGCTGCATTCGCATCTGGACGGCCGCCTGTCGCTGCCGCTGATCGCCGGCCTTCAGGCCGAACCCGACCTCTGCGTCGGCGATAACGAGCCCTATGCGGGCCATCTGCCCGGCGATTCCATCGACCGCCACGCTCTGCGCGAGGGGCGGCAGAACACGTTGATCGAGGTCAGGAACGATCTGATCGCCGATGCCGCATCCCGCGCCGCCTGGGGCGCGCGTCTGGCACCCATTCTGGCCAAGGCCCTGCAATCCGCCTGAGGAGACGCCCATGACCGACGCCACCCGCACCGAGATCGAGGCCGCCGCCTTCCGCCGCCTGCTGCAACACCTGATGCAGGACCGGCCCGAGGTGCAGAACATCGACCTGATGAATTTGGCCGGTTTCTGCCGCAACTGCCTGTGGCGCTGGTATCAGGAGGCGGCGGCGGAGCGCGGCCTCGACCTGACCAGGGACGCCGTGCGCGAGATCGTCTATGGGATGCCCTATGCCGACTGGCAGGCACGCCACCAGGGCGAGGCCACGTCCGAGCAAAAGGCCGCCTTCGACAAGGCCATCAAGGCGCATGAGTGAGCGACGCCCGCCGCTTCAGGCCGGGCCATCAGGCTCGCCTGCGGACACCGAAGGCCCGGCCCGCGACCAGCGCGATGGCACCGCTGCCAAGACTTAAGAGCGCCCCCATCTTGGCCGCGTCCTGCACCGGCCCCGCCGGAAAGGCGACCGAGGCCACGAACAGCGCCACGGTGAAGCCGATGGCCGCGACGCAGCCCACCACCGGCAGGTCGGCGATCCGCATCCCCTCGGGCAGGCCGAGGCGCAGCACCCGCGCCGCGAACCAGCCGAAGAGCGCGATCCCCAACGGCTTGCCGATTGCCAGACCGGCCAGCACCAGCCAGGTCGGGGCCGAGATTGCGCCGAACTCCACCCCCGCATTCACCAGGCCAAAGGCGCAAAGCACCAGTTGCACCGGCAGCTTCAAGGCATGTTCGATGGCGTTCAGCAGATCGGTTGCCCCCGCCTCTTCGGCGGCAAAGATGCCGAAGTCGCGCCCGGCATGGGGGATCGCCGGGATCACCGGCAACAGTCCGAGCGCGGGGTGCAGTCCCGCGCGGTGAAAGCCATACCAACTGATGCAACCCGCCAGGATATAGGGCCAGGCCCCCGGCACCTGCCGGACCCAGGTCGACCAGGGCCGGTCCTGCCGCCCCCGGTCCAGCCGGCGCGGCAACCGGTTCGCAAGGCCCCAGGCCAGCGCCACCGCCGCCACCGACAGGATAAGCCAGGCCGGCTGAACCTCGCCCGTCGGGTAAAAGACCGCGAGGATCACCAGCCCCGCCGCATCGTCGGCGATGGCCAGCAGCAGCAGGAAGCCGATCGCAGGATGCCGCGCACCAAAGACGATGCGCCCGACCAGATAGGAAAAGGCGATGTCGGTCGCGGTGGGAATGGCCCAGCCCCGCCCGACCCCGGCCAGCATCCCGAGCGTCGCCGCCAGCCCCAGATAGACCGCGACCGGCCCGGCCATTCCCCCCAAGGTGGCGATCAGCGGCGTCACCGCCTTTCGCCCCCGCAAGGATCCTTCGGGCAGAATCACCGCCTCCCAGACCTCTTTCGCGGCCATGGCGAAGAACAGCGCCATCAGCATGTCGTTGATCAGGAAATGCAGCGTCAGAACCCGCGTGGTCCCGCCGTCATGCAGTTCCACGACGCCTGTGGGCGCGCCGGTCCACAGCGGCAGGTGGACGAAATGGCGATAGCTGTCGGGCGCAAGATTGGCCCAGATCAGCGCCACCCCCGCGCCGCCGACCAGCAGCAGCGAATACTCTGCCACGAAGTTCCAGATCCGATACATGCGTTCCTCCGTCTTTGCGGCATAAAACCCCTGGCAGGTCGGAAGCGGAAGCCTGTTCGCAACGCCCCGCACCTGCTGCCGGTATATGGGCAGAAAGGACCCTATCCGGCCTGATCGCCCTTCAGCAGCGCGCTGAGGTCGTAGATGAGTTGCAGCGCTTCGCGCGGGGTCAGCTCGTCGGGGTGGATGTCGCGCAGGCGCGCCTCGACCGCCGAGGGCTTCGGCCGGGCGACAGGCGCGGGCGGCGCGGGGGCGGCGCGGAACAGCGGCAGATCGTCCAGCAATGCGGCAGGGCGGGGCGCGCCCTGGCGGTCGCCCTGTTCCAGCGCCTGAAGCACGACCCGCGCGCGGTCGATCACGGTCGCCGGCAGCCCGGCAAGGCGCGCGACCTGGACGCCGTAGCTGCGGTCGGCGGCGCCCTTCTTCACCTCGTGCAGGAAGATGACCTCTCCCTCCCACTCCTTCACTGCGACGGTGGCGTTTTCCACCCCGTCCAGCTTCGCCGAAAGCGCGGTCATCTCATGGTAATGCGTGGCGAAAAGCGCGCGGCAGCGGTTTTGCCCGTGCAGATGCTCCAGCACCGCCCAGGCGATGGACAGCCCGTCCCAGGTCGCCGTGCCCCGGCCGATCTCGTCCAGGATCACCAGCGCGCGGTCGTCGGCCTGGTTCAGGATGGCGGCTGTTTCCACCATCTCGACCATGAAGGTCGACCGCCCCCGCGCCAGGTCGTCCGCCGCGCCGACCCGGCTGAAGATCTGGCTGACAAGGCCGATATGCGCGGCAGTCGCGGGCACGAAACTGCCCGCCTGGGCCAGCAGCGCGATCAGCGCGTTCTGCCGCAGGAAGGTCGATTTACCGGCCATGTTCGGACCCGTAAGCAGCCAGATCGCCGGAATCTCGCCCGCCGTCAGATCGCAGTCGTTGGCGACGAAGGGACCGGCCCCCTGGCGGCGCAGGGCGCGCTCGACCACCGGATGGCGGCCCGCCGTCACCTGAAAGGCGCGGCTCGTGTCCACCTGCGGCTCCGTCCATCCGCCGGCCGAGGCGAGATCGGCAAAGCCCGCCGTCACGTCGATCTCGGCCAGCGCGCGGGCGGCCAGGCCGATTGCCGCGGCCCGGTCCAGCACCGACGCCCGAAGGTCCGCGAAATGCGCCTTCTCCAGCTCCAGCGCGTGGTTGCCGGCGTTCAGGATCCGGGTTTCCAGCGAGGACAGATCGACCGTGGTGAACCGCACCTGCCCCGCCGTCGTCTGACGGTGGATGAAGGTTTCCGACAGCGGCGGCGACAGCATCCGTTCGGCATGTGTCGAGGTCGTTTCGATGAAATAGCCCAGCACGTTGTTGTGCTTGATCTTCAGGCTCGGGATGCCGGCGCGGTCGATATATTCGGCCTGCATCCGGGCGATCACGCTGCGCCCCTCGTCGCGCAGCCGCCGCGTCTCGTCCAGGGCCGGGTCGTAGCCCGGCGCGACGAAGCCGCCGTCGCGGGCCATCAGCGGCGGCTCGGCCACCACGGCCCGGTCGAGCAGGTCGATCAGCGCGCCATGGCCCCGCAACGCCTCCGTCGCGCGGGACAGGACCTCGGGCGCCCCGGCCAGCAGCGGCGACAGCGCCTCTCCTTGCGTCAGTCCGGCGCGGATCGCGGTCAGATCGCGCGGGCCGCCCCGGTCCAGCGCCAGCCGCGACAGCGCGCGGTCGATGTCTGGCACCTGTTTGAGCAGGGCGCGCAGATCCTCGCGCAGACGCGGCTCCTCGGCCAGGTGGCGCACGGCGGCATGGCGGCCCCGCACCTCGGCCAGATCGCGGGACGGCGAGGACAGGCGGCGTTCCAGCAGGCGCGCGCCCGCCGCCGTCGCCGTCCGGTCCACCGCCGCCAGCAGCGTGCTGTCCCGGTCGCCCGACAGCGAGACGGTCAGTTCCAGGTTGCGCCGGGTCGCGGCGTCGATCTGGACCGCGCCCCCCGCCGCCTCTTTCACCGGCGGGCGCAGCAGCGGCAGTTTCCCCCGCTGCGTCAGGTCGAGGTAGTCGACCAGCGCCCCCATCGCCGCCAGTTCCGCCCGGGAAAAGCTGCCGAAGGCTTCCAGCGTTCCCACACCGAACAGCGCGCACAGCCGCCGCTCGCCCCCCGCGCTGTCGAAACTGCCGCGCGACAGCGGGGTCAGCGCCGCCCCCGCGTCGCGGGCGATTTCCGCGAAATCGGCCTCGCGGGTGTCGGCGACCAGCAATTCGCGCGGGGACAGCCGTGCGAGTTCCGGGCCAAGGCGGACGGACGGGCAGTCGATCACCCGCAACTCGCCGGTCGAGATGTCGCACCAGGCAAGCGCACCCTCGTCGCGCACATCGGCGAAGGCCGCCAGGAAATTGTGCCGCCGCGCCTCAAGCAGCGAATCCTCGGTCAGGGTGCCGGGGGTGACGAGGCGGACCACATCGCGTCTGACCACCGATTTCGTGCCGCGCTTCTTCGCTTCGGCCGGGTCTTCCATCTGTTCGGCGATGGCGACGCGAAAGCCTTTGCGGATCAGCGTCAGCAGCGTGTCCTCGCCGCGGATCACCGGCACGCCGCACATCGGGATCGGTTGACCCAGATGCGTGCCGCGTTTGGTCAGCGCGATGTCCAGCGCGGCCGAGGCCGCCACCGCATCGTCGAAGAACATCTCGTAGAAGTCGCCCAGCCGATAGAACAGCAGCGCGCCGGGGTTCCGGGCCTTGATCGCCAGATATTGCGCCATCATCGGCGTGACGGTGTCTTCGGTCACGGATCGTCCCCCAGGTCTGGCCGCAAGTCTGGCCGCAGAGCCTACAAAAGCCCTCCGGCAGGGGAAAGGCGGAATTGGCATCCCCCGCAACCGGCGCTATGACGACCTCGCGGAGCGGAGGAACCCCCATGACCAAAACCAGGATCACGCCCGAGGAGGCGCTGGCCTACCATCTGGAGCCGAAACCCGGCAAATACGAGATCACAGCCTCGACCCCGATGGCGACGCAGCGCGACCTGAGCCTCGCCTACAGCCCCGGGGTGGCGGTCCCGGTCCTGGCCATCGCGGAACGGCCCGAGACGGCCTATGACTACACGGTCAAGGGCAATATGGTCGCGGTCATTTCCAATGGCACGGCGATCCTGGGCCTTGGCAACCTCGGCGCGCTGGCCTCGAAGCCGGTGATGGAGGGCAAGGCGGTGCTCTTCAAACGCTTTGCCGATGTGAACGCCATCGACATCGAACTCGACACCGAGGATGCGGACGAGATCATCAAAGCGGTGAAGCTGATGGCGCCGACCTTCGGGGGCATCAACCTTGAGGATATCAAGGCGCCCGAATGCTTCATCATCGAGCAGCGGCTTAAGGAAATCTGCGACATCCCGGTCTTTCACGACGACCAGCACGGCACGGCGGTGATCTGCGTGGCGGGCATGATCAACGCGCTCGAGATCTCGGGCAAGAAGATCGAGGATGTGAAGATCGTGCTGAATGGCGCAGGCGCGGCGGGGATCGCCTGTCTGGAACTGATGAAGGCCGTGGGTGCGCGCAACGAAAACTGCATCATGTGCGACACCAAGGGCGTCATTTACCAGGGCCGCACCGAAGGCATGAACCAGTGGAAGTCGGCCCATGCGGTGAAGACCGAGGCCCGCACGCTGGAAGAGGCGATGGTGGGTGCCGATGTCTTCCTCGGCGTTTCGGCAAAGGGCGCAGTGACGGCGGATATGGTCAAAAGCATGGCCGACAATCCGGTCATCTTCGCCATGGCGAACCCCGACCCGGAAATCACCCCGGAAGAGGCCCATGCGGTGCGCCCCGATGCGATCGTGGCGACGGGCCGGTCGGATTACCCCAACCAGGTCAACAATGTTCTGGGCTTTCCCTATCTGTTCCGGGGCGCGCTGGACATCCACGCCCGCGCCATCAACGACGAGATGAAGATCGCCTGCACCCGGGCGCTGGCGGCGCTGGCGCGCGAGGATGTGCCGGACGAGGTGGCCATGGCCTATGGCCGCAAGCTGTCGTTCGGGCGGGATTACATCATCCCCACGCCCTTCGACCCGCGGCTGATCTATGTGATCCCGCCCGCCGTGGCGCGCGCCGGGATGGACACCGGCGTCGCCCGCCGCCCGATCATTGACATGAAGGCCTATGAACTGAGCCTGAAAAGCCGGATGGACCCGACGGCCTCGATCCTGCAAGGCATCCATGCCCGCGCCCGCCAGGCGCAGGCGCGGATGATCTTCGCCGAGGGCGACGACCCCCGCGTGCTGCGCGCCGCCGTCGCCTGGCAACGGGCGGGCCTCGGCCGGGCGCTGGTCGTGGGGCGCGAGCCGGATGTGAAGGAAAAGCTGGAAGCCGCCGGCATGGGCGATGCGGTGCGCGAGCTGGAAATCGTCAATGCCGCGAACAGCCGGCACCTCGATCAGTATAAGGACTTCCTCTATCGCCGCCTGCAACGCCAGGGCTTCGACCGGCAGGATGTTCACCGGCTCGCCGCGCGCGACCGGCATGTGTTCTCGGCGCTGATGCTGCAACACGGGCATGGCGACGGCCTCGTCACGGGTGCCACGCGCAAATCGGCGCATGTGCTGAGCCTGATCAACCACGTCTTCGACGCCAAGGCCGAGGACGGGGCGGTCGGCGTCACCGCGCTGCTGCACAAGGGCCGGATCATCCTGATCGCCGACACCCTGGTCCATGAATGGCCGGAACCCGAGGATCTGGCCCATATAGCCGTCAAGGCCGCCGGGGTCGCGCGTCACATGGGCCTCGAACCCCGGGTGGCCTTCGTCAGCTTTTCGACCTTCGGCTATCCGGTCAGCGAGCGGGCGATCAAGATGCACCAGACCCCGCAGGTTCTGGACCGGATGGGTGTCGATTTCGAATATGATGGCGAGATGACGGTGGATGTCGCGCTGAACCCGGCGACGCTGGCGAACTATCCGTTCTGCCGGCTGACGGGACCTGCGAATATCCTTGTCGTGCCCGCGCGCCATTCGGCCTCGATCTCGATCAAGCTGATGCAGGAGGTGGCCGGGGCCACCGTCATCGGCCCGATCCTGACCGGCGTGACCAGGCCGATCCAGATCTGTTCCACCAATTCGACGGTGAACGACATCGTGAACATGGCGGTCATGGCCGCCTGCAAGATGGGCTGAGCGCCGGATTTTCACTCCCCGCGCCCGCAACGGCGCCGGGCGCGGGGGCTTTACACAGATTTGATCAACGCGTGGCAGGGATGACGCAGGGGCAGGCTTGCCCGACTCGTCACCCGGACCCAGACTGATGCGTATGATCGCCCTGTTCGCCCCACGCCCCGCCTATACGCGGTCCGAAAGGATCAGCGATGGCATCGTGCATGTCATGGGCACGGTGCTGGGGCTGGCGGCGGTGCCGGTGCTGATCACCCTGACCGCCATGCTGCGCGGCGATGCGGCCGCTGTCACCGGCGCCTCGATCTACGGCGCGACGCTGATCGCGATGCTGTTGTGCTCGGCCACCTACAACATGGTGCCGTCGGGCTGGTGGGAAGGCGTGCTGCGCCGCATGGACCATTCCGCGATCTATCTGAAGATCGCCGGGACCTATACCGCCTTCGCCCTGATCTCGGGCACGGGAACCACGCTGGTCGCGGGTCTTTGGGTCGCGGCGGCGATCGGCATGACGCTGAAACTGGCTGCGCCCTGGCGGTTCCGCTGGCTGGGGTTGATGCTCTACGTCGGCATGGGCTGGGCCGGCCTCGTCGCCGGCTGGCCGCTGATCGAGGGCATGTCGACGCCGGTTCTGGTGCTGGTCATCATCGGCGGCGCGATCTACACGCTTGGCGTGCCGTTCTACCTGATGTCGCAGATGCCCTTTCACATCACCGTCTGGCATGGTTTCGTCCTGGCGGCGAGCGGGGTGTTCTTCGCGGCCGTCCTGACCCATGTGATCGAGACGGCGGCCAGCCTGCCCGCCGCCTGATCTGCGCGCGGCCTGTGGCGGCCCGGTTCTGTCGGGTCTTGCGCATTTCCCCCATCCCGCCTATACGCCGCCCTTCGAATACCTGCGGGGCCGGCCAAAGTGGCATGCCGAGTCGCGCCTGCAACCACGGAGATGGAAATGCCCAAGATGAAGACCAAATCGGCGGCGAAGAAGCGTTTCAGCTTCACCGCCTCGGGCCGCGTGAAGGCTGGCGTCGCCGGCAAGCGTCACGGCATGATCAAACGTTCGACGAAATTCATCCGCGATGCGTCCGGCACCATGCTGCTGAACGACTCGGATGCGAAGATCGTCAAGAAATACATGCCGTATAACCGCTGAGGAGCCCGAGACATGTCCCGCGTTAAATCCGGCGTCGTTACGCACGCCCGTCACCGTAAGGTCATCAAGGCCGCCAAGGGCTACTACGCCGCCCGGTCGACCAACTTCCGCACCGCGACGCAAGCCGTCGACAAGGCCAACCAATACGCGACCCGCGACCGTAAGGTCCGCAAGCGTCAGTTCCGCGCCCTGTGGATCCAGCGGATCAACGCCGCCGTCCGCCTGTTCGACGCCGAAATGACCTATTCGCGCCTGATCGACGGCCTGTCGAAAGCCGGTATCGAAGTGGACCGCAAGGTTCTGGCCGATCTGGCCGTGCACGAGCCCGAGGCGTTCAACGCCATCGCCGCGCAGGCCAAGGGCGCGCTGGCCGCCTGATCGGCGCCGCGAGCTTTGCGACGAAAACGAAACCCCGCGCCACTCGCGCGGGGTTTTGCTTTGCGCGCCTCAGCCCCGCTGCGATCGTGCGGCCATGCGGAAGGCCACCATCGCGACCACGCCGACCCCGGCCAGCACCAGCCCCGCCGACAGCGCGGGGTCGCGCCCCAGACCGGCCAGCACGGTGCAAAGCGCGGCCACCGCCATCTGGCTGAATCCGTAAAGCCCCGAGGCGGCCCCGGCGAGTTCCGGCCGCAGGCTCAGCGCCTCGGTCGTGGCGATGGGGCCGGTCACCCCGGTCGCGATGCAAAAGACGAAGACCGGCGCGATGAAGCCGAACGCCGTCAGCGGGGTGAACAGCACGACCGCCACCATCGCCAGCCCCGACAGCAGCGTTACCCAGTTCGCGATGCCCAGAAGCCGGCGCA
Organism: Rhodobacterales bacterium; assembly: GCA_015654855.1. Taxonomy (GTDB): domain Bacteria; phylum Pseudomonadota; class Alphaproteobacteria; order Rhodobacterales; family Rhodobacteraceae; genus JAATGA01. The sequence continues at coordinate 1,541 of JAATGA010000182.1, read as the reverse complement.
GGGGCACCCGGCCATGCGTCAGCCGGATCACCAGATTGCCAATCGCCACGGCGAAGACCACGGCGGCGAGCCATGGCCCGACCTCATGCGCGGGGCGGTGCAGATCCTGCTCGAACACGAAGGGCGCGACCGCGATCACGCCATACATCGAGGTCGTGGCGCAGGCGCTGCCCAGCACCAGCCAGCGAAACGCGGGGATGCCCAGCAGGACCTTGACCCCGCCGAGAAAGCCGCCGCGCGGCGCGTTGGCGGGCCTCGTCTCGGGGATGATCAACAGTACGGCGGCGATGTTGACAAGGCCGATGGCGACCAGCAGCGGAAAGATCGCCCGCCAGCCGAAGGCCCGCGCGATCTCGCCCCCGATCAGCGGGGCGAGCGAGGGGCCGATCACCATGACCATGGTCAGAATTGCCAGCCGTCCCGGAATATCGTCGCGATCCGAGGTGTCTCGCAGGATCGCCCGGCCCAGCACCAGCCCCGCGCAGCCGCCAAGCGCCTGGAACAGCCGGGTGATCAGCAAGAGCCGCACGTCCTGGGCCAGCCAGCAGACGATACCCGCCAGAATATACAGCGTCAGCCCGCCAATCAGCACCGGCCGCCGCCCGAACCTGTCGGACAAGGGACCGTAGATCAACTGCCCGAAGGCCATGCCGACGATGTAAAGGCTGATGGCGAACTGCATCTGCCCTGCGCCGGCGCCCAGTTCGGCCCCCGCTGCCGGCAGGGCCGGCACGAAGATGTGCATGGCGAGCGATCCGGTCAGTGTCAGCGCACCAAGAATCCAGATGGACACGCGGCTCGCCGGTCCGGGCTGGATTTGTGGTGTGGCCGTGGTCATTTCGCGCCCTCTTCCTTTGCAAAACGGGCAAGGATCTCCGTCAGCACCGCATCCGCGACGGCCAGGCGATCGGGCGCGATACCCGCCACCAGCCCGGCGCGCAGGCCAAGGGTCGCGGCCCGCGCCTCCTCAACCAGCGGGCGGGCCGCCGCCGTCAGGCAGATCCGATTGGCGCGGCGGTCGTCGGGGTCCGCCTGCCGCTCGACCAGGCCCTGCGTCGCAAGGGTGTCGATCACCCGCACCACGGCCGAGCGGTCGACGCCGATGTAATCGGCAAGCTCCACCTGCCGCGCCGGCCCGACACGGGCCAGATACAGCAGCGGCAGCCATGTCGCCTCGGTCAGGCCAAGCGGCGCGAGCCGCTGGTCGATGGCGCGACGCCAGTTGCGCGCCACATGCTGGATGTTCCGGCCGATCCGGTCCTGGGGGGAATCGCCTGTCATGCCGCCAATATAGGTGATGTCACAACTGTTTCAATGTCACCAATTGTTGGGGATCACCCCCGCCGCATCCCTTGCCGGACTTGCATTCGCGGCCCCGCGCCGCTAACCCCTCATCCGAACAAGGGGGCCGATCATGGACGCACTCGCCAGCCTCAGGGGCAAGTATATCGAAGCGGTGGCCGGCGCCGCCGACGAGACCGCGCTGGAGGAGGTGCGGCTTGCGGCGCTTGGCAAGAAGGGCGAGATCAGCGCCCTGATGG
>JAATGA010000499.1 GCA_015654855.1 Rhodobacterales bacterium | reverse complement strand
TCCTTCGATGGCCGCAATCACCTGCGGCAATTGCGGGTCGGACAACGGCAGATCGAATTCCCGCAAGTCCGACCCGGCAATGAAGGAGGTGCCCGCCCCGATCAGCACGGCAGCCTGCAAGCCGGGATCGGCCTCGACCTCGGCCACCCGCACCAGCAAGGCCGCACGGATGTCGGCGGAACCGGCATTCACCGGCGGGTTGTCGATCACCAGAAAGCCGACCGGACCCATGCGCTCCAGATGGACCTCGCCGCTCATGCCCGGACCCTCGCCAATCCGTCGATGGCCAAAACGCCCGCGCCCTCCGGCAGAACGAAAAGTGGGTTGGTCTCGGCTTCTTCCACAGCCGGCCCGTCAACAAGCGCCAGCCGTGATACCGCCACAATGGCATCCGCCAATGCAGCCAGATCGCCCCTGGGTCCGCCCCGGAACCCGTCGAGAATGCGGGCGTATTTCAGTTCCGATATCATCCGCACAGCGCCCGCGCGATCCACCGGGGCCAATCGCAGCGTGCTGTCGCGGTAAAGCTCGGTGTAGATCCCGCCCGCCGCCAGCACCACGACGGGTCCAACCTGCGGGTCGCGGCGGAAGCCCAGAAGCACCTCGCCCAATCCTTTGGTCATCTGCTGGACGAGGATCCGGCGGATCTGGTGACCGGTCCGTTCCGCCACGCGCGACCGTATCGTGGCGATGGCTTCCGCCAGTTCATCGCGGCTGCGAATGTTCAGCACCACTCCGCCCGCGTCGGTCTTGTGCGGGATGGAGGCGTCCAGCACCTTGGCCACCACCGGCCAGTCGAAAGGCAGATCGGGCAAGGGTGCCTCGACCTCCAACACCACATGCGGCGCGACCGGAAGCCCGGTGGCGGCGAGCAGGGCATAGGACTCCGCCTCGTCCAGCACGCGGCCCGGGACGGGATCACGGATGTCCAGCGGTGCGCTGCGGCTGGCCACGGTGCGGTGCATCGCTGCCGCCACCGCGTCGCCGCAGGTTTCGGGGTCCTGGAACGCGGGGACCCCGGCGGCGGCAAGCCGCCGTGTCGCCTCGGGCGCATCGGGGACAAGGAACGCCGCAACCGGCGTGCCGGGACCGCCCGCCGCATCCAGTACCGGCTGCACGGCATGATCCGGGTTGAACCGGGCGGACGACCCGACCGAGGCCAGCACGAGATCGAATTCCGGCGCGGCGCGCAGCACGTCGAGCGTGGCCTTCATCACGTCATATCTGGTGCCGGCCAGCGTCAGGTCGATGATGCGACCATGGCCCGGATCGACCCCGGCGGCCCGCAGCCTGGCCCGCGTCTCGTCCGATGCGGGGACGACATCGACGCCGCGCAATGCCATCTGATCGACCGCCATCGCTGCCCCGCCGCCGGTGGTTGTTACCACACCCACACGGCCTCGCCGGGGCGTGGCGCCGGCGGGCAGACGCTCAAGCAGCGGCATCACCTCCAGCAGACCCTCAAAGCTTTCCACACGGGCAATGCCGCATTCCTTCAGGAAGACATCGGCCACCTCATCCGCCCCGGCCAGCGACCCGGTATGCGAGACGGCCAGTTCCGCCGCCGCATCCGAGCGTCCCAGCTTGTAGGCCGCCACCGGCTTGCCGCGTTCGGCGGCGGCAAGGGCAAAGCTGCGCAGGCTCTCGGCATCGCGCAGCGTTTCCAGGAAAAGCATGTAGCTGGTGACGCGCGGATCATCCAGCGTGGTGCCGCAAAGGCTGCCCATCGAAAGATCGCTTTCACCACCGACCGAGACCAGCCCGGCGAAACCGATGCCCTTGCGTTTCCCGCGCGAGACCAGCGCCCCGATCAGGCTTCCTGAATGCGACCCGACGAAAATACCCCCTTTCGGCAGATCCGGTTCGGCAAAGGCGGCATTGGCGGTCAGGGTCAGGCCGTTGTGCAGGTTGACCACCCCGATAGAGGATGGGCCGATAAGCCTTGTGCCGCCCTGCGCCAGAAGCGCGGAAAGGCGCGCCTGATTGGCCGCGCCGCGCTCCCCGGCCTCGGCGAAGCCGGCGGAAAGAATGGTTGCCACCGGTACGCCAAGCTCCTGGCATTCAGCGAAAGCGGCGAGCGCCTTTTCGGCATCGGTCAGGATGAATACGTGATCCGGGCGAACGGGCAGGTCCGACAGGCTGGCATGTGCCTTTTCCCCCTGGACGGTTGCGCGGCGCGGATTGACCAGTTGAATGTCCCCCACAAATCCGGCGCGGCGCAGGAAGGCCAGTGGCCGCCCGGCGGTTTTCGACGGATCGTCGGATACGCCCACCAGCGCCACGCGGCGCGGGTTCAGCACTGCCTCGGACCATGCCGCCACTTTGCTGTCCCCCCTCATGCCCGCGACCCGCGCTGATCGAAGCGGCGGTCGAAGACATGCTCGGCGATCCGGTTCTTCAGCATCTCGATGGAGCCCCCCGCGATCATCCAGCCCCGGGTGCGCTTCACGCAATATTCGACAAGGCTTTCCGTCGAATAGCCGTAGCCGCCCATCACCTGCAACGCCTCGTTCGAGACATCCCAGCCGGCCTGATTGCAGGCCAGCTTGGCCACCGCCGTATCATAGGCCGACGGCAACTGTCCCCCGGCCACATCGGCGGCACGGTAGAGCAGCATCTGCGCCGCATAGAGCTTCACCGCCATTTCGGCGAATTTCCACTGCAAGCCCTG
>JAATGA010000054.1 GCA_015654855.1 Rhodobacterales bacterium | reverse complement strand
TCGATATGCCGGGCGAGTTTCTCCGGCACAATCCCGGTCAGCACGCTGCGCAGCGCGGACTTTCCCTGCGCCCTGCGCGCGGCCTTCAGCACCCCGGCGATGTCGGTCCTTGGGGCAAGGTCGATCCGCACCCCCTGCCCCTCGCGCCAGTAGCTGGAGACCTGCAACACCGCCGGACCCGACAGCCCGCGATGGGTGAAAAGTGCTGCCTCGGCGAAGGCCGGCCCGGCCTCGGCCCGCATCGTCACCGGCAGCGCCACCCCGGCGAGCGGCTTCATCCAGGTCAGCTCCTGCTCGGCAAAGGTCAGCGGCACGAGGCCGGGGCGCGTCTCGACAAGGCCAATCCCGAACTGCGCCGCGATCTTATAGCCAAGGCCCGTCGCCCCCATCTTAGGGATCGACTTGCCGCCGGTGGCGACGACCAGCCGCGCCGCCTGCTGCGGCCCGGCCGGGGTGGCGACGGTAAAGCCCTTGTCATTCCGCGCGACCTCGCCGACCTCGATGCCGCAGCGCAGGGTGACGCCCGCCCGCTCCATCGCGCCGGTCAGCATGGCGATAATCTGTGTGGCGGACCCGTCGCAGAACAATTGCCCCAAGGTCTTTTCATGCCAGGCGATACCGGCCGCATCGACACGGGCGATGAAATCCCGCGGACCGAACCGTTTCAGCGCCGAAAGCGCAAAGCGAGGATTTCGCGACAGGAATCGCTCGGCGGCGATTCCCGTATTGGTGAAGTTGCACCGCCCGCCGCCCGAGATTCGAATCTTCTCACCCGGCGCTTTGGCGTGATCCAGAACCAGCACCCGCCGGCCCCGCGCCCCCGCCTCGGTCGCGCAAAACATGCCTGCGGCGCCTGCGCCCAGAACGATGACATCCCAGTTTTCCATGCTCTGCTGCTACCCCGCCGATGGCTTGCGGACCACCCGAAATTTTCGCATCTCACCCCTTGCACCCCCTGGACGGCTTCGCTAAACACCACCGCACAAGTTGGGGCGTCGCCAAGCGGTAAGGCAGCGGTTTTTGGTACCGCCATTCGGAGGTTCGATCCCTCCCGCCCCAGCCAATACGACCTTCGGGCCGTTGCCCGAGAGCGCGGGTGTAGCTCAATGGCAGAGCAGCAGCTTCCCAAGCTGAATACGAGGGTTCGATTCCCTTCACCCGCTCCAATCCATCATCGGATACCATAAGCTTTCCGCGCGGGATGCCCTGTCTGTTTGCCGCTGGCGCAGGCCCGGTCGTCTCTGATTCCAGGGACGTTTGGAAAAGCCCGGCGCCGCCGGAGTTGGGGTGGCAGGACGCCGGGTCCCCGCCGCGCGACGGATCCCGGGCGCGCAGCCGTCGCAAGCCTTACCAGCGGCGGAGTCCGCCCGTCGTAACGGGCAAGCGGACCGGCCCGGACCGCAGCCGGCAGCCTCACCTGCGGATCCCGGAACCCTTTGCCGGCCCCATGCGTTTATCCCGGCGAAAAGATGGAGGATTTGCCGTGAAAGGTATCATTGCCTGGTTGCTGGGGGTGCCGGTCGTCGTGATCGTTCTGCTTTATGTGACCGGTATTTTCTGATCGGAAACCGGGCCGCGGGCCTTGGCCCCTGCCCGGTTATGCCGCCCGAAACGACAGCCCGCCGCTTCGCAGCGATCAGGCGGCGGGCATCCGGGCCTCTGCCATGCCGGCATACCAGCTGGCGCCGAAGGGGATGGCGTCGTCGTCGAAGTTATAGGCCGGGTGATGCACCCCCGCCGTATCGCCGTTGCCGACGAAGATATAGGCGCCGGGGCGTTCTTCCAGCATATAGCTGAAATCCTCGGCCCCCATCTGCGGGGCCACATCGTCGTTGACGCCAGCAGCGCCGGCGATGGCGCGGGCGACCTCCACCGCATGGACGGTGTTCTCGGCGGCGTTCACCGTGGCCGGATAGCCCCGGTCATAGACGACCGTCGCCACCGCCCCGTAGGTCGCGGCGATGCCGGTGGCGATGGCGGTCAGCTTTTCCTCGGCCAACGCCCGGACATCCTTGTCGAAAGTCCGCACCGTGCCGCGCATGGTGATGACCTCGGGGATCACGTTATGCGCCGGGCTGTCGCCCGAGATCGCGCAGACCGAGACCACGATCTGCTTCAGCGGATCGACGATCCGGCTGGAAATGGTCTGAAGCCCAAGGATGATCTGGGCCGAGATCACCATCGGGTCGATCGACAGATGCGGCTTGGCCGCATGGCCGCCCTTGCCGGTCACTTTGATCTCGAACTGGTCGGCGGCGGCCATCAGCGGGCCGGGGCGGATCTGGAACTGGCCGACAGGCAGGCCGGGCTGGTTGTGCATCCCGTAGACCTCGGCGATGTTCCAGCGCTCCATCAGACCGTCCTCGACCATGGCCTTGCCGCCCCCGCCACCCTCTTCCGCCGGCTGAAAGATGCAGACCACCGTGCCGTCGAAGTTCCGCGTCTCGGCCAGGTATTTCGCCGCCCCCAGCAGCATGGCGGTGTGCCCGTCATGGCCGCAGGCGTGCATCTTGCCCGGGGTTTTCGAGGCGTAAGGCAGCCCCGTCGCCTCGATGATCGGCAGCGCGTCCATATCGGCGCGCAGGCCGACGACGCGGCCTGCGGTATCGGTCTTGCCCCTGATCACCGCGACGACGCCGGTGCGCCCGATCCCCTCGACCACCTCGTCGCAGCCGAAGTCGCGGCACAGCTCCGCCACACGGGCGGCGGTGCGGTGCACCTCATACAGCAGTTCGGGGTTTTCGTGGAAATCCCGCCGCCAGGCGGTGATCTCGGGCAGCAGTTCGGCGAAGCGGTTCTTGACGGGCATCATGCGTCCTTTCAGGCTTTGGCGGGCAGGCGGTTTTCGACCAGGGTGACGAAGTAGCTGCACCCGGCGGGGATCGCCTCGTCGTTGAAGTCATAGGCGGGGTGATGGCAGCCCGCGCTGTCGCCGTTGCCCATGAAGATATAGGCGCCGGGACGCGCTTCGAGCATATAGCTGAAATCCTCGGCCGGCATGATCGGGCGGCAGTTGCGCTCGACCCGGCCAGCGACCTGTTCCGCCGCCTGGGCCGCGTATTCGGCGTTTTCGGCGTGGTTCATGGTGATCGGATAGCCGCGGTGATACTCGACCGCGGCTGTGGCGCCATAGGCCTCGGCGGTGGCGGTGACGATGGCCTTCAGCCGCACCTCGGCCAGGTCGCGCATCGCGGGGTCGAGCGCGCGGACCGTCCCCTCCATCACCGCCTGGTTGGCGATGACGTTATGCGCCCGGCTGTCGGTCGCGAAGGTGCCGACCGTCACCACCAGCGGCAACAGCGGGTCGGCGTTGCGCGCCACGATGGATTGCAGCGCGACCACGATCTGGCAGGCGACGAGCGTGGTGTCGATGGCGTTCTGCGGCTCGGCCGCATGGCCGCCCTTGCCCGTCACCGTGATGCGGAATTCGTCGGCCGAGGCTTGCAAGGCCCCGGGGCGGATCATGAATTCCCCGGTGGCGAGGCCGGGGGAATTGTGCAGCCCGTAAACCTCGTCGATGGCGAACCGGTCCATCAGACCGTCGTCGATCATCGCTTTGGCCCCCGCGCCGCCCTCTTCCGCGGGCTGAAAGATGCAGACCACCGTGCCGTCGAAGTTCCGCGTCCCGGCCAGGTATTTTGCGACCCCCAGCAGGATCGAGGTATGCCCGTCATGCCCGCAGGCGTGCATCTTGCCGGGCGAGGCCGAGGCATAGGGCAGCCCCGTCGCCTCGGTGATCGGCAGCGCATCCATATCGGCGCGCAAACCCACCGTGCGGCCCGAGATGTCGCTTCGCCCACGGATCACGCCGACAAGGCCCGTGCCGCCGATGCCGGTCACCACCTCGTCCACGCCGAAGCTGCGCAGCAGATCCGCCACGCGGCCGGAGGTGCGGGGCAGATCATACATCAGTTCGGGGTGGATGTGGAAATCCCGCCGCCAGGCGGAGATTTCGGGCAGCAGTTCGGCGAAACGGTTTCTGATCGGCATCGGCGTGTCCTGACGGTCGTGTCGGGGTCAGGCTGCGGCAATCGCGCGACGGGAGCAAGCCCCCGCCCCCGCGCCGCAGCCTGCCGCACGCCTTGCGCCGCGCCGCTGCCTGTCAGTTCAGCGCCGCCGCCAGGTCTATGGTGCTTTTCCGGTTCAGATCCTGCCGATGCGCGCGCAGGAATTCCTCCGCCGCCATCCGTCCCGCCTCTTTCAGCCGCGCGACCAGCGCCGGGGTCGGCAGCATCTTGCTCGACGCCGACAACTCGTTCATCAGCGCATCGTCGGCGATCATATGCAGGTTCACATCCTTCATATGGCCGCGCCCCACCGCCCCCTCGGCGATCAGCCGCTTGACGAAGGCAACGGATCTGACCTGTGCCAGAAGCGAGGCGTTGAAGCTGATCTCGTTCACCCGGTTCTGGATCTCCGCCGTGGTTTTCGGCAGTTCCTCGCGGATCAGCGGATTGATGTTCACTACCACGATGTCGTCGGGCAGCGCGGGCGAAAACAGCGGAAACAGCGCCGGATTGCCGGAATAGCCTCCGTCCCAATAGGCCTCGCGCCGGCCGGTGGCGGGGTCGTCGATCTCCACCGCCTGAAACACCGTCGGCAGGCAGGCCGAGGCGAGAACGGCGTCGGTGGTGATCTCGTCTCCGGTGAAGACCCGGATCTTGCCGCTGCGCACATTGGTGGCCGAGATGAAGGTCTCGGGCCCCGCCTTGCGGCAGGCGGCGCCGAAGTCGATGGCGTCCACCACCTCGCGCAAAGGGTTGCGATATGCCGCGCCATAGCCATAGGGCGAAAAGACCGAGGCGCTGAGGTCCAGCGGCGATACCGGCAGCGCCGCCTCGATGAATTGCAGCGCGCCGCGCATCGCCGGCAGAACGGCGGTCAGCCAGTCGGTCATCCGCAGATCGCCGGTCGCGGCCACCTGTTGCCACAGCGCGTCCAGCATCTCGCGCGCTTTGTCCGGCCCGCCCGAGGCCAGCCCCGCCTTCAGCGCCACCGCGTTCAGCGCGCCGGCCGAACAGCCCGACACGCCCGCGATCCCGATTCCGCCATCCTCCAGCAGCCGGTCCAGCACGCCCCAAGTAAAGGCGCCATGCGCGCCGCCCCCCTGAAGCGCCAGATTGATCCGCTTTGGCGCGCCTGCCCCGGCCGCCACCTACAGCGCCGTCCAGCCGCCGTCGACCGAGATGCTCGTGCCGGTGATTTGCGCCGCATAGTCGGAACACAGGAATACGGTTGTGCCCCCGATCTCCTCCACAGTGGCGAAATCGCCCGAGGGCTGGCGGGCCAGCATGACCTTCTTGATCACCTCTTCGCGGCCCATGTTATGGGCCTTCATCTGGTCGGGGATCTGCGCCTCGACCAGGGGTGTCAGCACATAGCCCGGACAGATGGCATTCGCGGTGATCCCCTGCCCCGCCGTTTCCAGCGCGGTCACCTTGGTGAAACCCACGACCCCGTGCTTGGCCGAGACATAGGCCGATTTGAACGCCGAAGCCGTCAGCCCGTGGGCCGAGGCGATGTTGACGATCCGGCCCCACCCTTGCGCGCGCATCAGGGGCAGCGCGGCGGCGGTGGTGTGAAAGGCCGAGGACAGGTTGATCGCGATGATCCGGTCCCAGGTGGCGGAGGGGAAGGTCTCGATCCCCTCGACATGCTGGATGCCGGCATTGTTGACCAGGATGTCGCAGCGCCCGAACGCCCCGGCGGTCTTCGCCACCAGGGTGCGGCACTCCTCGCCCTTCGACATGTCGGCGGCGATGTAGACGGCCTTCACCCCATGCTCGGCGGCCAGCTTCGCGGCCAGCGCGTGATCCTCTTCGCGGTCGGTGAAGCTGTTGATCGCGACGGAGGCTCCGGCCTTCGCCAGTTCCGTGGCGACGCCCAGGCCGATACCCGAATTCGATCCGGTGACGACCGCCACCTTGCCCTGCAAGTTCATGTGACCCAACTCCATCCCGCGGCACCGGGCCGCACGCTGCGGAGGTTGCCATGCGCCCGCGCGATTGGCCACAGGCGCCCGGCCGCCTGGCCCGGGAAATTCCCCGTGACGCCGCGCCAGGGGCTGCTATGGGGTGCGGATGGATCGGAAGCCGCCCGGACCAAAAAAAACGCCGGCACGAAGCCGGCGTTAAGTGTTGAGGCAGGTTTCATACAGGCAAGAAACCTATCGAGCAGTAGGGTCTTTATAGTCCCCTCTTCGCCCGAGTCCAAGTTAAAAGTTTGAAAACCGCATCTTGCGGGATTAGCTTCACAGCCAACAAACAAAGGCGTGAGCAGGATTGTTGCCGGAATGAGACAGGATTTTTTCGCCTTTTTGCGGGGCGCGGCCCTTGCTGCGACGGCCCTTCTCGGGGGCGAAACCGCGCTGGCCGAGTCGCGTTACGCGATAGCGATGTATGGCGAGCCCGCTTTGCCACAGGATTTTGTGTCTCTGCCCTATGCGAACGCAAATGCTCCGCATGGCGGGCGGATCACCTTCGGCGAATCGGGGGGCTTCGACTCTCTGAACCCCTTCATCCTCAAGGGGCGTGCGCCTGCCGCGGTCAGCGAATACACGGTGGAAACGCTGATGGGCCGGTCGCTGGACGAACCGTTCACGCTTTACGGCCTGCTGGCGGAATCTGTCGATACCGATGCGGCGCGCAGCTATGTCGCCTTCACCCTGCGCGAGAATGCCCGATTCTCCGACGGCAGTCCGGTGACGGTCGGGGATGTGATCTGGTCCTTCGACACTCTGGGGGATCAGGCGAAGGGCCTGCCCCGCTATGCCAACTCCTCGGCCAGGGTGAGATCGGTCGAACAGACCGGCCCGCGCAGTGTCCGCTTCACATTCACCCAACCGGATCGTGAACTGCCGCTGATCATCGGCCTGCGCCCGATTCTGAAAAAGGCGCAGTGGGAGGGCAAGGATTTCTTCGCCTCGACCCTGGAATCACCCGTCGGTTCCGGCCCCTACACCGTTGCGTCTTTCGAGCCGGGGCGGTTCGTCACCTACGCCAAGAACCCCGGTTGGTGGGGCAAGGATCTGCCCTTCAACCGCGGCCTGTGGAACTTCGACGAGATCCGTGTCGAGTATTTCTCGGATGCGGGCGTCGTCTTCGAATCCTTCAAGGCGGGCCAGTTGTCGTCCTGGCGCGAGACCAATCCGGCGAAATGGGCAGGCAATTTCGACTTCCCCGCCGTGCGCGAGGGCCGCGTGGTCAAGTCCGAAATCCCGCATCACCGCCCCTCGGGTGTCGAGGGCTTCGTGATGAACACCCGCCGCCCGATGTTCGCCGACTGGCGGGTGCGTCAGGCGCTGATCGACAGCTTCAACTTCGAACTCGTCAACCGCACGCTGAACGGCGGCGCGGTGCCCCGGATCGCGAGCTACTTCGGCAACTCCGACCTTGGCGCCGATATGACGCAAAGCCCCCCGCCGGAGGAGCGTGCGCTGCTCGAACCCTTCGCCGCCGATCTGCCGCCGGGGGTGCTGGAACCTTATACCTTTCCCGTCTCGGACGGGACCGAGGCGAACCGGCGGAATATGCGCAGCGCGATGAAGCTGCTGGAGGATGCCGGCTGGACGGTGCGGGACGGCGTGCTGAAGGATGCGGCGGGCAATCCCTTCGCCTTCGACATCCTGCTGGTGAACGGCCAGGACGATATCGTCGGCGCGGCCTCGATCTGGCGCGAGGCGCTGAAGCGGCTTGGGATCGAGGCGCGGGTGGTCACCGTCGACAATGCGCAATACGTCCAGCGGACCAATGCCTATGACTTCGACGTGACGCATTACATCCGCGCCCTGTCGCTATCGCCGGGCATCGAGCAACGGCTCTACTGGGGGTCCGCCGGCGTGACGGAACCCGCGACGCGCAACTGGATGGGCATGAACGCCCCGGCGGCCGAGGCGATGGTCGCGCGGATGGTCACGACCGACGATCCGGCGGCGTTCCGTGCGGCGACCCGCGCGCTCGACCGGGTGCTGGTGACGGGGCGGTATGTCGTGCCTTTGTGGTATTCGCCCGTCTCGCGGCTTGCCCATGGAAAAAGCTACCACTATCCGCAAAAGTTACCACTTTACGGCGACTGGCCCGGTTTCCAGCCGCAGGTCTGGTGGTATGAGGATTGAACGGTCGACATCGGGCGCGGCAACGTCCGGTGTCGCAGAGCACTAAAGGGCAGAAGAAATGAAGAAACTGGCGATCCTGCTAGCGGCCTGCGCGGCGCTTTCGGGCTGCAATACG
>JAATGA010000518.1 GCA_015654855.1 Rhodobacterales bacterium | reverse complement strand
GCCCCGCTTTCCGGATCGGAGCCTCATACCCGCATCGGAGATCCGCCATGCTCCCTGAACACTTGCGCGACCTTGCCGCTGTTCATCTCTCCGTCATCGCTCGGGCCGCGGCGGGCCCCACCCCCACTGACCTGAGCACCGCCCCATATCTTGACCACTGGATGGCGATGCGGGAGTTCACCGATCGGATCGTGCTGTTCGGCGACGTGACCGGGCATCCACTCCTGCATAACACCGGCATCGTCACGTCGCAGCTGTTCGGGATAGACGCCCACGCGGGCTGGGCGCGGACGCTCAGCCGCTGGTATCGGCTCGGACGGCCGCTCATCCCCGACAGCAGTGTCTGTCCGTTCGGTTTCCGCCCGCTGGCGAACTTCAATGTTCTGGCCGCGGCCTTGGCCGCCCATGCGGACGAGATCCGCCGCCTCGCCGCGGAGGCGCGCGATCAATGAACGTCCTGATCACCGCCGATCTGCACCTCGACCTCTGGGCCCGTGCGGGGCACGATCCCTTTGCAGGGATCGTGCCGGTGTTGCGCGATCTGGACGCGCTGATCGTCGCAGGCGACCTTGCCGACAATCCGCACCGGAACTGGCTCTTTGCGCTGGCCCGGCTCGCGCGGCTGGTCGTGCCGGAGCGGATCTGGGTCATTCCCGGCAACCACGATTATTATGACGCCACACTCGACGACCGGGTGCTGGCCCGGATTGCCGAGGCAGCCGGGGTGAACTTCGCCCAGAAGCAGGCCCTGACCTTCGGCACCACCCGCCTTCTGTGCTGCACCCTCTGGACCGATTTTGCGCTGATGGGAGACACCGAAACGGCCATGGCACAGGCCGCGATGGCGATGCCGGATTATGCCCGGATCTGCGGGGCAGACGGTGAATTCCTCACCCCCCGAGGATACCGCCGCGATCCACCACGATCATCTCGACTGGCTGACCCGGGAGATTGCCAAACCCTGGTCCGGCCAGACGGTCATCGTCACGCACCACGCTCCGAGCGCAACCGTTTCGGGGCCGCTCTCGGGCCTCAGTCCAGCCTTTGCCTCGGGTCTCGAGGGCTGGATCGGCGCCCACAGGCCCGATTACTGGTTCTTCGGCCATACGCATCGGTCCCTCTCCGCCCGCATATACGATGTGCCGGTCATCAACGTCTCGCTAGGCACACCCGACGAGGTGCCCGAGGGCGAGGAGGCAGACCACCTGTTGCGCGGCCTGATCTTCACCGGCAGTTGAAGTCCCCGATCCCAACTCTTTTCCGCTGGCGGGAATTTCCCGGCCGCAGACCCCTTGTTGCCCGGAGCTTCGCCATGACCCGCATCCCCTTCGCCCTGTTCCCCTTTCCGGACCCGGACCTCACAGAAAAAGCGATCGAGCGGCGCTTGCGACAGCATCTTGTCAGGCTGATTGCCCCGAAGATCGGCATGGAGCCACCCCTGAACGCCGATGTCACCATTGATGAGGCCGGGCACGAAGTGCTGCTGGAGAGCATCGATCTACCCTATGCGAAGACCAAGCGTCTGCGCGAGCGCGCCGCAAAAATCGTCGAGCGTCGGGCCGAGAGGTCGCCCCTGTCGCGGATGAAGACTGAGGACCGGAAGCGGATCATGCCCCTGCGCGACGGGGTCGCCCTGGTCGGCATCCCGAACGAGCACCGGGCGGACGAACTGGCCGCGGCGCTGCATGCGGAGTTTCCATGGATGGGGGCGGCGACCGAGACGGTATGGCATGCGATGCGGCGCTCGGTCCAGCGCGGTGATGCGGGGCTGCGGCTGCCGCCGATCCTGCTCGACGGCCCACCGGGGATCGGCAAGAGCCACTGGGCCCGGCGGCTCGGAACGCTGATCGGCGTGCCCGGCATGGTCTATGACGCCACCACCGAGAACGCCTCTTTCGGTCTTGTCGGCAGCCAGCGCGGCTGGGGCAATTCGGCGCCGGGGCGGCTGGTGAACCTGATCCTCACCGAGCGGGTGGCGAACCCGGTCGTGGTGGTCGACGAGGTGGAAAAGGCAGGGACCTCACAGTCGGACAAGGGCCTGTCGTTCGATCTGACCGCCGCGCTGCTGTCGCTGCTCGAGTCGCTCAGCGCCAAGAACTGGACCTGCCCCTATTCGAGCTGCCGTTCGACATGGGCTGGATCATCTGGGTGCTGACCTCGAATAACGGACGCCTGCTGCCGGATCCACTGCTCAGCCGCTGTCCGCCGATCCGGCTTGGCCCGCCGACATTGGTGCACCTTCTGGGGGTTGCGGCCCATGAGGGCGAACGGCGGGGCCTCTCACCCGGGGCGACCGACGCTATCCGTGCCGCGCTGGAATGGGCCGAAAGGCAGGATCGCCTGCTGACCCTGCGCACCGTGCTGCGCCTGCTCGACCGGGCCGAACAGATGCAACGGCGACCGCTGCTGCAGTGAAGCGGCGCGGAACTCCTCCATTCATCAATCAGGAACCATCCCGATGAAACTCTCCCCCGACCTGCGCATCTGGCATGACAAGGTGCTGAACGCGAT
>JAATGA010000284.1 GCA_015654855.1 Rhodobacterales bacterium | reverse complement strand
GGCGGGCTGCGCGACCTCGGCGCTCAGCAGCACCGCCGTCCCCTGCCGCAACTCGACCCGATAGGCCTCGCGCTCCTCTCCTGGCGGGATTTCGGCGGATTGCCAGTTGTCGGCGTCGATCCGCCCGCGCCGGACCCAACCGCAGACCAGATCCCCGTCCTGCCGCCGCGCACGCAGATGCGCGACCGGATAGGGGCGCAGGCCGATGCCGTCGAAGGCCTCGACCCGCGAGTCGATCAGCAGATGCTCGTTGCCGCGAGACGCGACACCGACGCGATACCATCGCTCCAGCCCGCGCGCGCCGGCGGCAAGCCGGATCTGCCCGACCGCCTGGGTCAGAAAGACCACCGTGCTGCCCACCGGCCACTCCGCCGGCATCACCCCGTCCGTGCCCGCCTGCCCGCGCAACCGCCGGCGCAGCGCCCAGGTCGAGGGCGCGATCAGTTCCGCCCCGGCGAACTGGAACACCTCCCAGTTCGCCGTACCGCCGTCGCCGATGGCCGCCGCATTCGCGCCGTTCAGGACCGAGACCGGATCTGCCGAGGCGAGCGCTCCGCCCGAAACCCGCACCACCAGATCCGCCCCCCGGTCCCACAGGCCGGGACGCGCGGCGGCGAGCGCCGTCTCGGTGACGCCGACCGTCGCCCCCCGCTCGACCAGCCGGTTCAACTCGTAGCCGTCGTCGCGGTCGGAACTCCACACCCCCACCGTTCCGGGCCAGGGTTGCGCCGCCACCGCCAGATGCGGCGCATGGGGCACCTCGTCGCCCGTCAGCAGCGGCAGGTCGAGAAAGATCGTCCCCACCGGCACCGCACCCGCCACCGTCGCGCGAAGGCGTCGCGGCTCTTCGCTCGCCAGCAGACGAAAGGCGCCGGGCTCGACCCGCACGGCGTCGATCAATTGCGCCTCGGTCCGCTCCAGCCGGTCGATGCGGTAAAGCTGTCCGCCAAGGGCGACCACATCCCCCGCGCCGAGACCGGCCGCCGAGGGCGGCAGCGCGAACCGTGCGACATCGCGGGCGATGCGAACCTGGGCCAGCCAGCTTTCCGCCATGGCCCGCGCCTCGCCCGCCGTCAGCACCAGCGGCAGATCGCTTTGCGTCGCCGCAGAAAAACGGCCATCCGGCAGGGCCGCCTCGGCGGTGCGGCTTTCGTAATCGCCATCCGCCTCGACATAGGACAGCCGCAGCCGCCCCGCCTCGTCGGATGCCGCGGCGCGGGTGTATTCGATCGTGCCTTCCAACTCGTCGCCGACGACGACAAGGCCGGCGTCGATCTCCGCCCTGGCCCGCCCGTCGCGCCGCGAGAACCGCAGCTCGCCGTCACGCTCGACCGCCTCGGCCCCCGCCGCCTGCATCAGCGGCTGAAGCGCCGCGCGCAATGTGCCGATCTCGCCCAATACATAGCCGCGCACCAGCGCCTGCAACCGCGTCAGATCCGGCGCAGGACCCGCGCCCGCGAACAGTTCCCGCACCACGGCATCCAGCGGCTGGTTCCCGGTCCGCCCGTTCAGCCAATGGCCGCGCGCATGGTTCGCGGTATCGCCCCACAGATCGTCGCGCCCCGGAAACGCGGGAAAGGGCCGCACATCCCAGGCCCAGACATGGCTGCGGTCCATATCGACCATCCGCCCCTCATAGGCCGTGGCCTCGGGGTTGTTCGCCGGATCGCGCCAGAACCGGTGCATCGCAGCCAGATAGGCCATCTGCATCAGATCGTCGCGCCGCCCGTCCGACCCGCGTGGCAAGGCGGATTCCGAGGATTTCGGGTCCAGAAAGACATTGGGCTGGTTCGCGCCCCCGTCGATCGCCGCGCAGCCGTATTCGACGAAGCGCACGGGCTTCGACCCCGGGACCCAGGGGCTGGCCACGGCGGCGCGCACCCCGTCGATGCGGTCGTGATGCGCGTTCGACCACCAGCCGCGAATATCCTTGGGGCGAAAGACCCAAGGCTCGTCCCAGGCGCCATCCCCGATCGGCTTGCGGTTCTGCGCCGCGACCGCCTCGGGGCCATCGTAATACCAGTCGTAATACTCGCCCCCCGCGACATTGGCGGTCAGGTAGCCCGGATCGTAAACCGATGGCCAGGCGGCATCCGCATGATCCTCGCCCGCGCGCCAGTCAGACAACGGCATGTAATTGTCGATGCCGACGAAATCGACATTCGCATCGGCCCACAAAGGATCGAGGTGGAAATACACATCCCCCCCGGTGTGACAGCCGAAATATTCGCTCCAGTCCGCCGCGTAGCCGATCTTCGTCGCAGGCCCCAGGATCGCCCGCACATCCGCCGCCAGCGCCCGCAGCGCCTGAACGGCGGGAAAGCTGTCGCCCGCGCCACGGATCTGCGTCAGCCCGCGCATCTCGGACCCGATGCAGAAACTGTCGACCCCGCCCGCCGCTTTGCACAAGGCGGCATAGTGCAGGATGAATCGGCGAAAGCCCCATTCCGCCGGCCCGCTGTAGCTGACCGCGCTGCCGGAAATGCCGAAATGCCCTGGCGTGGCCGTGCCGAAGAACGCCGCGACCTCGGCCTCGGCGGCGGCGCTCCGGTCCGGCGATCCGGCGCGACCGGGGGCCACCGACAGGCTGATCCGCCCGCGCCAGGGCAGGGCCGGCTGGCTTTCCCCCTCGCTCCACGGATAGGAAAGGGTGTTGCCCGCCATCTGATCCATCAGGATGAACGGGTAAAAGGTCACCGCCTTGCCCGCGTCGCGCAAAGCCCGGATCGCCTCGACGACCGAGGCGTCGGCGGGCGTGCCGCCGTAGACCGGGCGGCCGTCAAGCTGCGGCACGGCCATGGCGGCGGCGCGGGTGATCCCGCCCGCGCGCCAGACCATCGGCGCCCCTTCGCGGTCGGTGCGTTCCACCTTCGGTCGGATCGCACAGGTGCCGCAGCGCAAATCGTCGCCGAACCAGGACACCACCAGCGCCGTCGCCCCGCATTCCGGCAGTTCCCCCTGCAACTGCGCCAGCGAGGCGGCGAAATCCGTCACCTCCGCCGCGCTGTTCATATTGGCGCTGACCTTCTCGGCCGGGCCGAGGGTGTAATGCACCGGCGTGGTGGCGAGCGCATATTCCCCGCTGCCGGGGATCAGGCAGACGCCGGCCACCGTCGCCGCCAGATCCTCCGCCCCCGGCGCGCGCCGCATCACCTCAAAGCTCAGTTGCGGGACTCGGTTGCCATAGGGGCCGACCTCCAGATCCTCGATCACCACATAGGCGAGCCCGCGATAGGCCGGCACCGTGCCCGCGCCTTCGACCGCCTCGATCTTCGGATCGGGAAGCTGGTCCTCGCTGCCCTTGTAGAGTCGCAGGTTCAGGCTGCCCGGCGCGATCTCGGCCCCGTCGGCCCAGATGCGGCCAAGGCTCAGGATCTCGCCCTCGCACAGCGCGACGGCCAGGCTGACCGTATAGCTGTAGCTGGTTGTCGAGGGGCGCGATGCCCCCTTGCCGCCGCCGGACTTCGCCGTGTGCTCCTGGAACCGCGTGGCCCAGATCACCTGGCCCGCGATGCGCTGCCGCCCCCACAGCCGGGGGATCGCCGCGCCCTCGCTCGCCCCCATCATGCGGAACCGCTCGACCCGGCCGATCTCAACGCTGTCCGAACCTGATCCGAGAACCTTCTGGTCGATGACGCGCCCCAGGGTCGCGCCGACGGCCCGGCCGATCACCGCGCCCGACAGGCCCAGCACCGTGCCGCCGAAACCCGCGCCAAGCGCCGCCCCGGCCGCGGACAAGAGGATCGTCGCCATGGTGGATCACACTCCGTCAGGAAAGGCAAAGCACGCCGCGATCCGGCGCGCCCAGGGGGCCGACAGCGGGCTTTCGACCACGCCGTGCCCGGTATAGGCATGAATGAAACTCGGGCTTCCCGCGTTTTCGGCGGCGATGCCAAGGTGCTTGGCGACCGCGCCGTCGCGCATCCGAAACAGGATCACATCGCCGGGCTGTCGTTCGGCGACGGGCACGGCCCGCATCCAGCGCAGACCGGCGGCGAGCAGATCCTCGACCCGGCCGGGTTCGGACCAGTCGGGGCTGTAGGGCGGCACCACCTCCGGCTCGACGCCCACCACCGCGCGCCAGACCCCCCGGATCAGGCCCAGACAATCGGTACCCGCGCCCTTGGTCGAGGCCTGGTGCAGATAGGGCGTGCCGATCCAGCCGCGCGCCTCGGTAAGGTTCCTCTCGCGCAGATCCCCGCTCATCGCGTCCAGCCCGTGCCGTCGGATATCTGCCCGTCGCGAGGATAGGCGCTCAGCCAATCCTCGCCCGGGATGTGAGGAAACCCACGGAAGTTCAGGAAATTTCCGAATTTTTCCTTGCATGTCGCCGCGCTCCGGTCGCAGCCCGCAACCAGACGCAGCCCGTCGCCCGCAACGACCTGCGCCGGGATTTCCTGCCACAACTCCAGGATCCGCCCGCCCTCTTCGGGCGTGTCGAGCCGCACCGCCCCCGACAACCCCGCCGCCGCGCCGCTCAGCACCTCGATCCGGCCATGGGCGAACCAGCCCTCGGCGAAGTTGCCCTCGGGCGCGACGCGGAACCGTCCGGGCAACAGCACCTCGACCACCGGCACCTCGACCGTGAACCCGGACTGGGCCACGGCAAAGCGGCATTGCGCATCGCCCAGAACCGCCAAACAGCCGGCGTGGAACACCCGGCCCCGCACGATGTTCAGCGCCTCGGTCAACCCGCGCAACTCTGCCCGGAACGCGCCATCGGCCCAGGTGACCTCGCCGAAACTGCCCCGGAACAGTTCCGTCCGCTGCGAAACGTCCTGCCAGTTCACCTGCCAGCAGCGCACTTCGGCCCCGTCGAACCGGCCCGCCCGCAAATCCGCCTCGGTGACCGAGGCGTCGGACAAAGCCCCCGCCGCCTCGGTATTGTCGATCGACAGACCCGTCACCTGTTGCAGCGCCTTCGCCGTCAGGCCGGACCCCGCGCGAAAGGTGAACCCGTCGAAGGCCAGGTCCAGGTCGTGATCGGTGAAGCCATGCACCCGCCCATCCGCGCGCGTCACCGCCCAGACCCGCGCCGTGGTGGTGACGCCGGTCGCCAGATGGTCCTGCAACGGGGTCACAGCCGGATCTCCACCACCGGAACCGACGGAATCTCGCCTGCCTGGAACGAGGAGACAGAGGTCGCGATCCGGTCGGTGTCGAACCTGACCGGCACGTCGAACTCGAACCCGGCATTGACCGCGACACCGATGTCGGGCGCCTGCTCAAAGGTGACGAGGCCGCGCGTCTCGTCCGCCGTGAACTCCTGCCCCGGCACCTTGGGCAGGGATCCGAGCGCCATTCGCACGCTGCCCGGCACCGGTTTGACGATGGGCCGGGTGTAGCTTTCCTCGCCCGAACGGTAGGTCTTCACCAGTTGAAACGTCATCGTCACCCCGTCGCCGGTGCCGATCCGCTGATCCGTCGGGCGGATCGGCTCCGACGGCGGGGCCGAGCGCCAGTCCGCCCAATCCTTCCAGCGAAAGCCGTGCAACTGTCCGCGCCGCGCCTCGAAAAAGGCGATCAGCGCCTCGATATCGTCGAGGCTGCGCAGACCGGCCCCCGCGTCGTAGTGCCGGCGCGAATGCGCCCAGGGGGTATTGCGTTCCTCGTGCCCGTTGGCGAGCGTGACGATATCCGTCCGCCGCTCGGGCCCGCCGGTCGAGCCAAAGCTCAGATCCGTCGGAAACCGGATTTCATGAAAACCCATGTTGCACCTGTCGTTAGCTACCGTTGTTCAGTCGCGGTATCAACCTTGCGGGGTCAGCGGTTTCGCTGCCCCCGGCTCAGCGCCCGCGCCGCCTGGGCC
>JAATGA010000008.1 GCA_015654855.1 Rhodobacterales bacterium | reverse complement strand
GGGACCGGAGAGGGATACGGCCCCCGCCGGCGGCCTTACTTCATCGCGCATTCGGCGGCATAGGCATCGACCGGCTTTTCCAGCACCTTCTCGACGATCTGTGTCTGGAACTTGCCGTCGGGACGCTCCGCCACTTGCGTGACGTAGAAGTCCTGGAGCGGGAAGTGGTTCTCGCCGAAGGTGAAATCGCCACGCACCGAGGTGAAGTCCGCGGCCTTCAGCGCCGCCCGCAGCCCGTCCTTGTTCGCAAGGTCCCCGCCGACCGCCTTGATCGCGGAATCGAGCAGGTAGGCCGCATCATAAGCATGGGCGGCATAGGAGGCCGGGATCTTTCCGAACTTCGCCTCATAGGCCGCGACGAAGGCCTTGTTCTTCGCCGTGTCGAGGTCTGGCGCCCAGTCGGAGCCGGAATAGAACCCCACCGCATCGGCCTTTTGCGCCGGCAGCGTCACCTCGTCCACGGTAAAGGTCGAATAGACCGGGATGGAATCCAGCCCCGCCTGCCGGAACTGCCGCACGAAGTTGACGCCAAGGCCTCCGGGCATGAAGGCATAAACGGCATCCGGCGCGGCGGCGGCGATCTGCGCCAGTTCCGCCGAATAATCCATCTGGTCGAGAGGGATATAGACCTCGTCCACCACCTCTCCCTCATAGGTGCGCTTGAAGCCGGTCAGATGGTCCTTGCCGGCCTGATAGTTGGGGGCGAGCAGGAAGACCCGATCCGCCTTGCCGGTGACATAGGCGCCGACCACCTCGTCGGGCTGATCGTTCTGATAGGAAACGGCGAAGAAGTTCGGGTTGCAATCCTTGCCCGCCAGCGCCGAGGGGCCGGGGTTCGGCGACAGCACGAACACGCCCGCATCGGTCAGCGGTTTGGTGATCGCCATCTGGACGTTGGAATACATCGCCCCCATGACGAAATCGACCTTCTGCGATTCCACCAGTTCGCGCGCCCGGTTCACCGCCACGTCGGGTTTCTGCTCGTCGTCGACCACCACCACCTCGGCGTCGAGCCCGCCGAGCTTGCCGCCCAGCTCCTCGACCGCCAGAAGAAAGCCGTCGTGCCCCTGCTCGCCCAGAACGGCGGCGGACCCCGAAAGCGTCAGCACCACGCCGACCCTGACCTTTTCCGCCCAAGCCGGGATCGCCGCCAGTGCCAGCCCGGCCGAGAACGCCGATACGGTCGCGATACGCTTCATCCCTGATCTCCTGTCGTGGTCGCCCGCCTTTTCGTCTCGCGGGTCTCGGGGCAATTTGTCGGCGACCGAGGACGCGGGCGCAACCGGAAAAGCCGCCGTTTTCCCCCACGAACGGCCCCTGCGGGCCGCTTTCCCCTGCCCGTGCCCGGATTTTACCCGCAAGGCCCGGGTGCAGGCCCCTTGACCCCAAGGCGGTGCGCGGCTTATATCTGGCCAGACAGCTAGACAGATAGCCAGTTGAAAGGCATCGCCATGTGGTCGCTTCAGGATGCGAAAAACCGCTTCTCCGCCGTGGTCGAGGCAGCCCTCGCCGGCCGGCCGCAAGAGGTGACGCGCCGGGGCCGCCCGGCGGTCGTCGTGCTTGCCGCCGAGGAATACCGCCGCCTGGTGGCCGAAGCCGCCGGTCGTCGGGAAAGCTTTGCCGACCATCTGCTGGCCCTGCCCGCCAGCGGAACCGAAGACGCGCCGCGCCTGACCGCGCGCCCGCGCGACGTGGCTTTCTGAACCCCAGGTCTCGCGATGTATCTGCTCGACACCAATATCCTCTCGGCCGTGCGCCGTCCGGGGCGTGCGCCGCAGGTCGCCGCCTGGCTCCGCGCGCAGCGCGAGGTCGATCTGTTCGTCAGTGTCATCACCCTTGGCGAGATCGAACGCGGCATCGCCGCGCAAGAGGCGAAGAACCCCGTCTTCGCCGCCGACCTGCGCGCCTGGGTCGACCGGACGGTGCGGATCTTTTCCGATCGGCTGCTGCCCTTCGGCGCGGAAGAGGCGCTGATCTGGGGCCGGTTGTCGCAAAGCATCGGCCATGGCGGCGCGGATCTGATGATCGCGGCGACCGCGCTTGCCCGTGGCGCGACGGTGGTCACCGGCAATGTCGGGGATTTTCGCCCAACCGGGGTCGCGATCCTCGACCCGTTCTGAACGAGGGGGCGGAACCCTCGTCAGCGGACCGGCGCCCGGCCTGGTCGCCCACGGGGGTGCGCCCGTGGCGGGAATGCGCGCCGTCTGTCACGCGCGGTCCGCGCTTTCCCTCCCCGCACTTTCCTTTGCGGCGATGAAACCCGCCATCCGGCCGGCCTGCACGCGGATGTCGGGA
Source organism: Rhodobacterales bacterium (assembly GCA_015654855.1). Taxonomy (GTDB): domain Bacteria; phylum Pseudomonadota; class Alphaproteobacteria; order Rhodobacterales; family Rhodobacteraceae; genus JAATGA01. The sequence goes on along the minus strand of JAATGA010000008.1, from coordinate 12,349 downwards.
ATGGCGGTGATTTCCCAGAAGGTGGCGCGCGATACCGGTCCCAGTGCGAACAGGCGTTCGGAAACCTCGCCCTTCGTGCCGATCAACTGCCCCTCGTCTGTGACATCCAGGCCGATGCGCAGCGGATCCACCCGCCCCGCGCCCTCGGCCAGGATCCCCGCGATGATGGGCGAGGCGTTGCGCTCGGGATCGTTGCGAATGCCCCGGCAGTCGATGATCCGGCCGACCGGAATCACCTCTTCGAGGCGGGCGCCGCGCGGGCGGATCACGGCACGGATGCCGCCATCCTCTCCCCGTTCCGCCCGCAGAAAGGCCGCGCGCAGCACCCGCAGCCGTCCCGCCGCCGTGGCCTCGGCCAGGCGGTCGGCCGAGGCGGGGGGGATGCGGTGGCGATGCACCTCCCACCACGAGGCGGCATGGCGCAGAAAGCGGCCGCGCTGGTCGACGCTCATGTTCTGCCAGATCGTGCTGACCCAGGGGCGGATGCCGTCCAGCGCATCGCGCCAGGTCGCGCCCTGATCCTCCGCCTCGCCCACCAGACCGCGCAGCCAGGCGAGCATCCGGCTGAGCGGCGCGCCCAAGGGGATGTCGCTGCGGTCGATGCGCATCGGCTTGCCATGGCCATGGCTGCGCGGCAGCAGCCCCCGGCGCGAGATCGCGACGATCGGCCCGCGATGACCGGCGCGTTCCAGCGACAGCACCTGGTCGACCATGGACAGCCCGGTGCCGATGATCATCACCGCCTCGCCCGGCGGCGGGGGGGCCGCCGCCTCCCATGCGCCGGACACGAGGCCCGAGGGGTCGGGCTTCGGCAGGACATGTCCCGTGGCCAGCACGGCATAGGCGCCCTTCAGCACCGCGCCGTCATCGAGCGTGACCTTGACGCCCGTCCCGCGTTCGCTGATCGCGACGCAGTTCGCCTTGAGGCAGACAAGCCGCCCCGATCCCGTCCAGGGGGCCAGCAGACAGGAGAGATAAGCCCCGTAGGTCGCCCGCCCGACAAAGCTTTCCGGGCCATAGCGCGTGCCGTCCTCGCGCCCGCGCAGCCAGCGCAGGAAATGCTCCCCATCGTCGGGAAAGGCGCTCATATTGTGGACACGGGTGTTCAGCAGATGGTCGGAGTCGGTCGTCGAATAGGCGATGCCGCAGCCCAGCAGATGCCGCCCCTCGATCACCGTCACCCGCAGATCGGTATCCTGCCGCAACAGGTTCGCCGCGAACAGCACCCCGCTCGCCCCGCCGCCGATGACCAGCACATCACGCCAGCCTTCCTCGCGCGGGAAAGGTTCGGTGCGGTTTGGAACGCTGACGTTCATTGGGTGTCGCCTCATGGATGTCACTGTCCGGGCGAGCGGATCGCCCCTCGGCGATAAGCATAGCACGAGGCCGCAGGGGAATCCGCACCCTGCGGGACGGCGGGGCCGTATCCGGCCGATATGGAACAGAATTCCGGCTATCCGGCGCAAAATTGCCGCGCAGACAGGCATTCTTTCTTTGCGCCGCCCGAAATGGAAAAACCTTCTGTTTCAGGCGGAGGAACTGCACCTGGCCACTTATCGCCTTCCGGCAACGGACCTGCCACCGCATTGAAACAATCGCGTTCTCCCCGATCCGCATTCGCCCGAAACGGCGGCTCCCCGGCAACCCAAACCGGACCCGCCCGGCGGCGGCGCGCGCACACGCGGCCCCGGGCGGAATGGTCAGGCCTTCGCCAGCCGGCGGATCACGGCGATGAAGCGATCCACCTCTTCGCAGGTGTTGTAGAAGGCGAGCGAGGGGCGCACCGTCGCCTCAAGCCCGAAGCGGCGCAGGATCGGCTGGGCACAATGGTGCCCGGTGCGCACGGCAATGCCTTCCTGGTTCAGCGCCTTGCCCACCTCTTCGGTGGAATAGCCGTCGAGCACGAAGGACAGAACGCTGGCCTTTTCCCGCGCGGTGCCGACCAGACGCACACCCTTGATCGGCCGCAGGTAATGCGTGGCATATTCCAGCAGCTCGTGCTCATAGCGGCCGATGTTCTCGATCCCCCAATGCTCGACATATTCCAGCGCGGCACCCAGGCCCACGGCATCGGCGATATTGCCGGTGCCCGCCTCGAACTTGTTCGGCGGCGGCTGGAACAGGGTCCGCTCAAAGGTCACGTCGGCGATCATATTGCCGCCGCCCTGCCAGGGGGGCATGTCCTCCAGCAGTTCCTTGCGCCCCCAGACCACGCCGATGCCGGTCGGACCAAAGATCTTATGGCCCGAGAAAACCAGGAAATCGGCCCCGATCTCCTGCACGTTCACCTGCATATGGCTGACCGATTGCGCGCCGTCGACCAGCGCCAGCGAGCCGTTGCGATGGGCGAGATCGACGATCTCTTTCACCGGAACGACGGTGCCAAGCGCGTTCGACACTTGGGTGACCGAGACGAGTTTGACCTTCGGCCCCAGCAGTCTCTGGTATTCCGACAGGATCACCTGGCCGTCGTCATCGACCGGGATCACCTTGATCTTTGCCCCCGTTGCCCGGGCAAGCTGCTGCCAGGGCACGATATTGGCATGGTGTTCCAGGTGCGAGACAATGATCTCGTCCCCCTCGCCGATATTCTTCGCACCCCAGGTTTTGGCGACCAGATTGATACCCTCGGTCGTACCGCGAACGAAAATCACCTCATCCGCCGAAGGTGCACCGATAAAGCGGCGAACGGTTTCCCGTGCCTTTTCATAGGCATCCGTCGCGCGGGCCGCGAGTTCATGCGCGGCGCGGTGGATGTTGGAGTTTTCATGTTCGTAGAAATACGCCAGCCGCTCGATCACCTGGTGCGGTTTCTGCGTGGTCGCGGCATTGTCGAACCAGACGAGTTGCCGGCCATTGACCCGCTCCTGAAGGATCGGGAAATCGCGGCGCACGGCATTCACGTCAAAGGCCGGATGGCGGGAGGTGCGGCCCTGCGGCTCGGCCTGACGAGGGGCGGCGAAGTAATAACCCTCGGCCGGCGCGGGCGCCTCTGCCGGGGCCTCAAGCAATGCCCGCAGATCGGCAGAGCCGGGAAGGCCAAAGCTTTGCGCGGTGACCAGATCTTCACGCGGGATATCGCCCGGCACGCCCTGCGGCGCATATTACGCACCATCTGACAGAAAGTAGAACGGGGCAGCGGACCCGGGCGCCGCGCGGGGTGCGACCTGCGGCACGCCAAGCGCATGGCCGCCAAAGCGCCCGTTCAGCGCAGGCGGCACGATGGCCGCATGATCCGGCAGCCCGTTCATCGCTGCCGATTTCGGCGCCAGTGCCGGGCCGGAGGCGAGGCCACCGGCAAGCTCCTGCGGGGTCGTCGGCACGATATTCGCCCCGGGTGCAAAGGTGCCCGGCAAAGCCGGTCCTTTGGTCAGGGGGCCGGGCGCGAAGCCGGCGGGCGAAGGATCGCCCGGCACCGGGTTGGAGGGCAGCGCACCGCCCTGCCCCGCCGTTCCCGGCAGGGCCGCAAAGAACTGCGAGGCCAGTTGCGTCAGTGTCGCCACATCCGGCAGTCCCGCAGGCGGCGCAACGCCGCCTGCCCCCCCCGGCGTATGGACCGGATTACTTGTAGGTGTCGGGATAGTCATGGAACTTACCGATCTCCACATCTTCCAGTACGGCGAGCGCATCGGGCGACTGCACCACGAGCGAGCAGTAAAGGCTGATCAGGTAAGAGGCGATGGCCGCCCGGTTGATACCCATGAACCGCACCGACAGGCCGGGGCTTTGTTCACCCGCAAGGCCGGGCTGATACAGGCCCACGACGCCCTGGCGTTTGTCGCCGACGCGGATCAGCAGGATCTTGGTCTTGCCGTCGACCACCGGCACCTTGTCCGACGGGATGATCGGAATCCCGCGCCAGGTCAGGAATTGCGAACCGAACAGCGACACCGTGGGCGGCGGCACGCCGCGACGGGTGCATTCCCGGCCAAAGGCCGCAATCGCATCCGGGTGGGTCAGGAAAAAGGCGGGTTCTTTCCAGACCTTTGCGATCAGCAGATCCAGATCGTCCGGCGTCGGCGCGCCGGTCAGCGGCCAGATCACCTGGTCAGGATGGACATTGGCCAGCAGCCCGTAATCGGGGTTGTTGATCAGCTGGCCTTCCTGGGTTTCCTTGATTGTCTCGATCGCAAGACGCAGCTGCTCCTTCACCTGGTCGAAGGGGCTGGAATACAGATCCGAGATCCGGGTGTGGACGTCGACGATGGTCGACACGCCGTTCAGGAAGTATTCGCGCGGGCTTTCGTTATAATCGACGAAGGTTTGCGGCAGTTCGCTTTCATCCTCGCGGGCGGTGCAGGCGACCTGCACCTCATGCGCATTGCTGACGGTGTTCAGCCGGTAGATGCCCGCCTCGACCGGCAGCCATTGCAGCAGATGGACCAGCCAGCGCGGGCTGATGGTGGGCAGGATCGGCGCGGTCTTCGTCGCATTGGCAAGCTGTCGGGCGGCGGTATCGCCAAGCGCGGACTGTGGGATAAGGTCGGCCATGTTCGGCTCCGGGTCTTGAGGAGCGAGGTCCTCGTGGGTCGAGAAGAAATTCCTGCAAACAACTTTAGTCCAAAACATTGTTGCTGCATAAGGTGGATAATGTAGAATAATAACCCAAATATTAAGCTATACTTGGGTCATTTTACCTTTCGTATTTCCTTTCGCGCCAAGATGGCCGCCGCACGCTAGACCGAACGTGCGCGGGCCTGCGAGACCAGCGTTCCCGGCGCCACGTCTTCGGTCACCCAGACGCTGCCGCCCAGAATCGCACCCCGCCCGACCGTCACCCGGCCCAGCACCGTCGCGCCGGAATAGATGACCACATCGTCCTCGACGATCGGGTGACGGGGCAGGCCCTTGATCGCCCGCCCGTCCTGGTCGGTCGGAAAGCTTTTCGCGCCAAGCGTCACGGCCTGGAACAATTGCACCCGGTCGCCGATGATCGCCGTCGCGCCGATGACGACGCCGGTGCCGTGGTCGATGAAGAACTCTTCGCCGATGGTGGCGCCGGGGTGGATGTCGATGCCCGTCGCGCTGTGGGCGAGTTCGGCGACGAGCCGGGCGATCAGCGGCACGCCCAGGCGATACAGCCGGTTGGCGATCCGGTGGTTGATCACCGCCTGGATGCCGGGATAGCAGATCAGCACCTCGTCCACGCTGCGCGCTGCCGGATCGGCGCGGAAGGCGGCGGTCACATCGGTGTCGAGCAGCCGCCGTATCTCGCCCAGGCTCGCGGCGAAGGCCGCGACCACGGCGCCCGCCTCTCCTGCCCCCGGCGGCGGGACGCCGCGATGGCGCGCGTCCCAGGCCAGTTCCAGCCCGACCTGCACCGTCAATTCCGACAGCACGGTGTCGAGCGTCAAGGCCACATAGCGGTTCTCGTTTTCCAGCCGCAGATCGGCGGGGCCGAGCCGCATGGGAAACAGCGCGCCCCGCAGCCCCTCGACGATCTGCGCGATCCGTTCACGCGAGGGCAGTTCGCGCGGGCCAGGCTCTTGCAAGCGGTGATGCGCCTCCCGCCACAACTTGCGGGCATGGGCAAGGTCGCGCACCGCGGCCTCGATATCGGGCGTGGCGGTCGGGGGCTGGGGTTCGGCATTCATCTGGCTGATCGTCTCGCTGGCGGACCGGGGGTCAGGCTGGCCGGTCAGTCCTGCTCCCACGGCAGACCGTGAAAGCGCCAGCCGTCGGCCCCGCCGCGATGGCCCGAGGCGTCGAGGTTGCCCTCGAACCCCTCTTCGATATTCAGCACCCGGGCGAAGCCCGCCTTGCGCAGCGCCTCGGCCGCCGCAGCCGACCGCTTGCCGCTGCGGCAGAGCAGCAGCACCGTCTGGTCCCTGGCCACCAAGGCCGAGACCTGGCGGGTGAAATGCGGGTTGCGCGTCATCGAGGTGCCGGTCGCCCAGGCGACATGCAGCGAACCGGGAACCCGGCCGACATAGACGCGCTCTTCGATGGTGCGCACGTCGACGATCTGCGCCGCGCCGGCGCTGAACAGCTCCCATGCCTCGGCGGGCGGAAGGGCGTCGCGGCTGGGAGAGACGGGCGTGGCCTGCCCGGGGGAAATGCCGATGTCGGAACGCAGGTTCATGGCGTGTCATCATCTCGCTGGCAGCGGCCACAAGGGGCCGTCACAGCGATCATACGCCTGGCGGAATCCACCGGAAAAGCGTGCAATCGCCCATGGTCCCGCCCGGGGTGGAAAATGGAATGCCCGTTATGCCGGCCCGGATCGTCACGGATTTTTCTCACTGTCGCTCGCCGGGGAAAGAGAAGATTAGCGCCTGGCTTTGCGTGGTCCCACCGTCGCAAAAGTCGCGAATCGCCGGATTTCGCGCCATCGGCGGGTGAAAATTTCCCCTTATCCCGGGAAATGGTGTCGCAAAGGCCTTATGTCCGCGCACAGACTGTCGCGGCCCCCGCAAGCCCTGGCGCCACGCCTTGACCCGGGCCGGACATGCCGCCGATAACCCGAAGCACGAGGTCCGCGCCGGCCGGTGGCCGGGGCGGATCGCGACCATGATCAACCCGGGGGTCTCCATGGCGGCCCGACTGCAAGTTCCCGCCTTCGCCGCCCTGCCCAAAGGGCGTATCATCCGATGAAAGCTGCCATACCCCCGATGAAAGCGAACCGGATGACTGAGAAACGACATATGGTGATCGGCGGTCTGTTCGAGGCGAACGGCTATCAGCCCTCGGCCTGGCAGGCCGAGGGCGCGGTCGACAATGCGCCGACCGACATCGGTTATTTCCGCCGGATCATCGAGATCGCCGAGGCCGGAAAGCTCGACTTCTTCTTCCTGGCCGACACGCCCGCCGCACGCACCGACGACCTGGACAAATGGGCGCGCGGCCCGCTTTACATGAATTATATGGAGCCGATCACCACGCTGACGGCGCTGTCGACCTTTACCCGGCATATCGGCCTTGGGGCGACGGCTTCGACCACCTTCTACGAGCCCTACAACATCGCCCGGCTTTACGCTGCGCTCGACCATATCAGCCACGGGCGGGCGGCCTGGAACGTCGTGACCTCGGCCAACGACTATGCCGCGCGGAACTTCGGTCTCGACCGGCTGCCGCCGCATGACCGCCGCTATGCCCAGGCCCGCGAGTTCTTCGACGTGGTGCGACGGTTGTGGGACACCTGGGACGACGACGCCTTCATCTGGGACCGCGAGAATGTGCGCCAGTTCGACCCGGCGAGGTTCCATGTCCTGGACCACCGGGGCGAATTCTTCCGCGTCCATGGCGCGCTGAACGTCGCGCGATCCCCGCAAGGACATCCGGTGATCTTTCAGGCCGGGGCCTCGGAAACGGGCAAGGAATTCGCTGCCGAAACCGCCGAAGTGGTCTTCGGCACCGGGGCCAACAAGGCCGCGGCAAAGGCGTTTTATGACGATCTGAAGGGTCGTCTGCCGAAATACGGCCGCGCGCCTGAAGACCTGAAGGTGCTGTCCGGCATCTCGCTGGTCGTGGCCCCGACCGAAGCCGAGGCCCGCGAGAAATGGGAGGAGTGGCAGGCCCTCGTCCACCCCGACATCCAGCTTCTGTATATCAAGACCGATCTGGAAACCGACCTGTCCGACCTGCCGCTGGACGAGCCGGTGCCGCTGGAGCGCATTCCGGCGAAATCGAACCATCATCAGGCCTATTTCGACGAGATCGCCGGGTTGATCCGTCAGGGCCTGACCCTGCGAGAGGTCTGCCGCCGCTATAACCGGTCGAAAGAGGTCTTCCTCGGCAGTCCGGTGCAGATCGCCGATATGATGGCGGACTGGGTGGCCTCGGGCGCCTCGGACGGGTTCATGGTGGCCTTTCCTGTGCTGCCTTACTGCCTGACCTCGATGGTCGATGGCGTGATCCCCGAATTGCAGCGTCGGGGCTTGTTCCGCACGGAATATACCGGCAAGACCCTGCGCGAGAACCTCGGCCTGAAACGCCCGGCCAGCATCTACACGAAACAGGCCTAGCCCGCCTCGGGCGCGCCGCGCGGGGTGAAGCGTGCGGCCAGCACATGGGCGGCGCCGGGATAGCAGAACCGGACCCGCGTCACCGGCTCGCCCAGTTTCCAGGTGGCGCGTTCCACCACCAGACAGGGCGCCCCGGCGCCGATCTCCAGATCAGCGGCCCGGTCGGCACCGGCGAGTTCGGCGGTGATGTGATGCTCCGCCTCGGTCCAGGGGATGTGCTCGACCAACCAGGGGCCGGGCGGCAGATGCGCGAAGCCTTCGGTCCGCGCACCGGGCACCACGCGCGGGTTGATGATCCGCTCCTCAAGGCAAAAGGGCCGGTTCCCTGCCCAGTGCAGCCCGCGCAGGGCGATCACCTTCTGCCCCGCCGCCAGACCTGTCGCCTTGCGTTCCGCCGCGGTGGCCGCCCGCTCTTCCCGCGCCAGCAGGGCAAAGCGGTAAAGCTGCCCCGTCGCCAGAACCTCATCCCGCACGTCAAAGATTTCGAGGATCGCATTCTGCGACCTTTGCGGCAGAACCACTGACCCGGCCTTGCGCCGCCGCCCGATCAGGCCGGCGCGGGCCAGTTCCGTCACAGCCTTGTTCACCGTCATCCGGGCGCAGTTATACTGCTGGCTCAGCTCCAGCTCCGACGGGATCTTCGTGCCCGGCGGCCAGCGGCCCGAAAGGATGTTATCCTCAAGCTCGGTCCTGATCTGGTGGTGCAGCGGTGGGGCGGCATCCTCGGCCATGGGTCACACCAGCATCGAGGCCCCACGGTCGAGATAGGTGTCGAGAAACTGCTCCAGCCGGGGGTGACGGGGTTTGCGGAACACCTCTTCCGGGCTGCCCGAGAACAACAGCCGCCCATGGTCAAGGAAGTTGATCCGGTTCGCCACGCTGCCGGCAAAGCCGATCTCATGGGTGACGACGACCATGGTCATCCCCTCGGCCGCAAGCTGGCGCATGACGTTCAGCACCTCGCCCGTAAGTTCCGGGTCGAGCGCGCTTGTCGGTTCGTCGAACAGCATGATGCGCGGTTCCTGCGCCAGCGCGCGGGCGATGGCGACGCGCTGCTGCTGGCCGCCCGAAAGCTGCGACGGGTAGTGATCCGCCCGGTCGGCCAGGCCCACCTTTTCAAGCTGCGCCATGGCGCGCGCCTCGGCCTCGCGCTTCGGCAGGCCGCGCACGACGCGCAGCGCCGCCGAGACGTTGCCGAGCGCGGTCATATGCGGCCAGAGGTTGAACTGCTGGAACACCATGCCGATGTTGGCCCTGACCGCGCGGATCTGCGAGGCGGGCTGACGGGCGCGAAACCCGCTGTCCTGTTCCGAAAAGCCAAGCGGCTGACCCTTGATCAGGATCGTGCCTGATGTGGCCTCTTCCAGAAAGGCCATGCAGCGCAGAAGCGTGGACTTGCCCGACCCCGAGGGGCCGATCAGGCAGGATACCTGGCCTGCCGGAATATCCAGCGTGATGTCCTTCAGCACTTCGGTAGACCCGAAGCTTTTGCAGACCTTGTTGCAGGCGATGGCGGGGATGTCGTCGGTCGTCATGTCCTGGCGGTCCTGTAGCGCGAGAAATATCCCTCGGCCAGACGGCCAAGCTGTCCGGCGATTTCGACCAGCGCCCAATAGACCAGCGCCAGCACGAAGAGGGATTCGAGAAAGGCGTATTTCTGTGACCCGATGGCCTGCACCGTCAGCGTCAGTTCCGGCACGGTGATCAGCGACAGAAGGGCGGTCTCCTTCAGCAGGATCACCGTCATATTCACCGCCGGCGGCAGCACGATCAGCGCCATCTCTGGTAAAAGCACATGGCGGATGGTCTGGATCCGGCCGAATCCCAGACAATCGGCGGCCTCGACATGGCCTTCGGGCACCGACTGATAGCCAGCGCGGAAGATCTCGGAATAATAGGCGGCGCCATAGACCGTCAGGCCCAGCAGACCAGCCGGGATCGGGTCCAGCGACAGGCCGATGAAGGGTCCGCCGAAATACAGAAGGAAGATCTGCACGAGGAAGGGCGTGCCGCGCAGGATCTCGACCGGGATGGCCAGGCCGAGGTTGACCAGCGGGCCGCCATAGCGGCGCAGCGTGGCCACGATGAACCCGAGGCCCAGGCCAAGTGCGCTGCCCGCGATCCAGATCAGCACCGTCAGGGCCAGGCCCGACAGGATCTCGTGCCCCGAGGCGAGGATGACGCCGATGTCGAACTTCATCGCGCGGGCACTCCGGTTCCGGGCAGGCGACCTTCGGCGAACCGGCCGATCAGCGTCACCACCTGGTTGATCGCCAGATAGATCAGCCCTGCTGCCGCATAAAGCTCGACCGGCATGAAGGTCGAGGCGGCGAGGTTCGAGGCCATCTTCGTCAACTCGATCACCCCCACCACCGAAACGAGGGACGAGGCTTTCAGGATCAGGATCGCCTCGCTGATCAGCGTGGGGAATGTCAGGCGCAGGGCTATGGGCACCTTGATGCGCAGAAAGCTCTGCACCGGGGTAAAGCCCAGCATATCGGCGGATTCGATCAGCCCCGGCGGTACGGCGGCGAAACCTCCGCGCAGGTTCTCCGTCTGATAGGCGGCGGTGCACAGCGTCAGCCCGATCAGCGCGGTCGAAAGGCTCGACAGCGAAATCCCCAATGCGGGCAGCAGATTGAACAGCAACAAGAGTTGCACCAGCAGCGGCACGCCGCGGAAAAAGCTGACGAAGACCGCCACGAACCCCAAAGCCAGGCGATTGCCCGACAGGCGCAGCGCCGAAAGCGCGATGGCGATGATCAGGCCCGCGACGATTGCGAAGGCGCTGACCAGGATGGTCATGCCCGAGGCTTGCAGAAGAAGAGAGAACAGTTTCCAGGACATGGCCGATCCGAAGAAAGGGCAGAGGGGGCAGGGTGGCCCCCTCCGGGACGGTCGTGGCGATCAGACTTTCGGGTCTGTCACCGCATCCGGGGTGTTGAAGGTCACGCCGAACCATTTCTTTTGCAGCGTGCCCATCCGGCCATCGGCTTTCATCTTCAGCATCGCGCCGTCGATCGCATCCATCAGCGTGGCGTGATCGGCGTCCTTCAGACCCGGAAAGCCGAAATAGGTCGGTTCGCCGAAGGGCGGCTCGACCACGGCAAAGACCTCGGGGCGCTGTTGCGCGACATAGGCGATGTTCGGGAACGAGTTCGCGACGCCGACGATCCGGCCGGCGGCCAGGTCGGCATAGGCCTCGTTGTTCGAGGTGTATTCGCGGACATCGGCCGGGGTCGGCAGGCTTTCCGAGAAGGTTTGCAGTTGCGCGAGCTGCGACGAGGCATGGCCGGCGCCCACGGCCTTGCCGGCGATGTCCTCCGGTTTGGTGATCGTGTCGTCCTTGGCGCCTTTCAGGATGGCGACGGTCGATTCCGCGATCGGCGTGGTGAAGCGATAGCGCTCCATACGCTCTTTGGTGATGGTGGCGGGGCCTGCGACCATATCGAAATGGCCCGCTTCCAGGCCAGGCAGCACGCCCGCCCAGTCCAGCGTGACCCATTCGATGCTGACGCCCAGTTCCTTGCCGATCTCGTCGAAGAGGTCGACGTTGAACCCGACATGATCGCCGCCGTCGATGAAGTCGAAAGGCGCGAAGGCGGTTTCGGTGCCGACCTTCAGCACGCCCGCGCCCTGCGCCCGCGCCAGGGCGTCCTGCGCATGGGCCGCGAAGCCGGCGCCGATGAACAGCGCGGCGGCGGTAAGGCCGGTGAGAAGTTTGGTGCGCATCAGGCTGATCTCCTTGTTGGTCCGTTTATGGCCGCGCGCGGGGTGGCGGCGGGTTCTGGTTGCGGTGCGCGACCCGCCCGCCCGGCCCAAGGGCCTGGTGCGGTGTCGCTGGCCGATATTATGCCTATACAAAATCCATCGGCAAAGAAGCATTTCACCCGGACGCCCCCGGTCGCCGCGCCACCTTGCCCAAGGGTTCGGCATCCGCGCCCCTTATGCCGAACCCTTGGGCAAAGCCGCAACGCCGATCCGCATTGCGCTGGTCTCGCGCCCCCGGCATCCCCGGCGAATCCATCGCTTGCAGACCGCCACTGAACGCCCTTGCGGCATCTGGCCGCTGTGATGGCGCCACAGAGTTGGCCGGACGCGGCTTCGTCCCGGCCCGGATGTCCCCCATCGGTCGGAAACGCCAAGGCGGAAGGCGTATTCTGCCCCGCCCGTCGCGGAACCCCGACCTCTGCGGACAACAAGGCCTGGCGGATACGCGCACCCCCTGAATCACCCGAGGATGCCGGGCAGGTTCAGTCCGTTTTCCTTCGCGCAGTCGATGGCGATCTGATAGCCGGCATCGGCATGGCGCATCACCCCCGTCGCGGGGTCGTTCCACAAGACGCGCGCCAGACGGGCATCGGCATCCTCGGTGCCGTCGCAGC
>JAATGA010000527.1 GCA_015654855.1 Rhodobacterales bacterium | reverse complement strand
GGCGAGCACGCCCTTCTCCAGCCAGAGGTTGTCCTCCAGCCCGACGCGCACGTTGCCGCCCGCCAGAACGGCGGCGGCGACATAGGCCATCTGGTTGCGCCCGATGCTGAACGCCGACCAGTGCCAGTCGTCCGGCACATTGTTGACCATGGCCATAAAGGTGTTCAGGTCGTCCGGCGCGCCCCACGGCACGCCCATGCACAACTGCACCAGCGCCGGGCCCTTCAGCACGCCCTCTTTCACCAGCTCTTTCGCGAACCACAGATGGCCGGTGTCGAAGGCCTCGATCTCGGGCCGGACGCCAAGGGCGGTCATCATGCCGCCCATGGCGCGCAACATGCCGGGCGTGTTGGTCATCACGTAATCGGCTTCATTGAAGTTCATCGTGCCGCAATCGAGCGTGCAGATTTCCGGCAGGCATTCGGCGACATGGACCATGCGGTTCGTTGCACCGCCCATATCGGTGCCCTTGGCGTTCAGCGGCAGCGGGTTTTCCACATCGCCGAACACCATGTCGCCTCCCATGCCGGCGGTCAGGTTCAGCACCACATCGGTTTCCGAATCGCGGATGCGCTCGGTCACTTCGCGGTAAAGCGCCGGATCGCGCGAGGGTTTGCCGGTTTCCGGGTCGCGGACGTGGCAATGCACCACCGCCGCCCCGGCCTTGGCCGCGGCGATCGCGCTTTCCGCGATCTGCTGCGGCGAGCGTGGCACATGCGGGCTGCGGTCCTGCGTCCCGCCCGAGCCGGTCACGGCACAGGTGATGAAAACTTCGCGGTTCATGGTCAGCGGCATGGAACAACCCTCCTGTTCGGGGGCGAGATTAGCCGGATTGATTTCCCGCGTTTTGCGATTTACGAAATACCCATGGCGGAAAATGCAACGATCTTCCGGCCCGATCCGGCGCCCCTGACCATCGCGATGCTGGTCCTGCCGCTGGCCTCGATCCTCGAGGTCGGCTCGGCGCTCGATCCTTTGCGCGCTGCCAACCGCCACCTTGGCGGCGATTTCTACCGTTGGCGGGTCGTCTCGCCCGAGGGGCGGCCGGTGCCGCTGACCTGCGGGATCGAACTGCCCTCGACCGGGCCGCTTTCGGCGGCCGAGGGGGCGGATGCGCTGATCGTCATCGCCGGCTACCGCCAGGCCGAGGTCGCGACCCGGCCGCTGATCCGCGATCTGCGGCGGATGGCCGGCCGTTTCCGCATGATCGGCGGGATCGACGCCGGGGCCTGGGTCCTCGCCCGTGCCGGCCTGCTCGACGGCCACCGCGCCACGGTGCATTGGGAGGACCTCGAAGACCTCGCCGCCGCCCACCCGGATGTCGAGGTCGTTCCCGACCGCTTCGTCATCCACGGCAACCGCTTCACCGCCGGCGGAGCCGCCCCGGCGCATGACCTGATGCTGCACCTGATCGCCAGCCGTCATGGCCCGGCCCTTGCCCGCCAGGTCGCGGCCAGCTTCATCACCGAAGCGCGCCCCGGATCCGACCCGCAGATCGCGCCGCTGTCGGCCGACCGGCGGATGGACCCACGCCTTGCCGCCGCCATTGCCCGGATCGAGGCGCGAATCGAGACGCCCGAGCCGGTGGTCCAGACCGCCGCCGCCGTGGGCCTGTCGCCGAGGCGGCTGGAGACCCTGTTCCGCGCCTCTCTCGGCCTTTCCCCCGGGGCTTTCGCCTTGACCCAACGGCTTCAGGCCGCGCGCCGCATGGTCACGGACACCGGCCATCCCCTGGCCGAAATCGCGCTGCGCTGCGGGTTCTCCTCGCAGTCGACCTTGACCCGCGCTTTCACCCGCCGTTTCGGCGCCCCGCCGACGGCGCTGCGGTTGGGTCGTCGGTAATTTCTCACAAAGCGTCGTTTTCGCATCGCGACAGCCGCCAGACCCCGGCCCACCATACGCGTACACATACGCGATGGACCCGCACCGATGCCGAGAACCTGCTTCCTCCTCATTCATTCTGGCATAAATATCCCGGGGTCCGGGGCAGAGCCCCGGGGCCTTCCGCAAAGCCGGAGACTTACCCGGAATGCGTGATCTTTCCCGCCTCCTCCGCCCGCGCTCCATCGCCGTTCTCGGCTCCGGCTGGGCCGCGAACGTGATCGAGCAATGCCAGAAGATGGGCTTCGACGGCCCGGTCTGGCCGGTCCACCCGACGCGCGACAGCATCGGCGGCGTGCCCTGCTTCCGCAGCCTCGCGGAACTGCCCGCGCCGCCCGACGCGACCTTCGTAGGGGTGAACCGCCATGCCACGCTGGATGTGGTCGCCGAACTCGCCGCCATGGGCGCGGGTGGCGCCACGCTGTTCGCCAGCGGCTGGGAAGAGGCGGGCGAGACCGATCTTCAGGCCAGACTGGTTGAGATCGCGGGCGATATGCCGATCCTCGGCCCCAACTGCTATGGCGTGATCAATTACCTCGACGGGGCGCTGCTCTGGCCGGATCAGCATGGCGGACGGCGGGTGGAACGCGGCGTCGCGCTGCTCAGCCAGTCCTCGAACATCGTGATCAACATGACGATGCAGACGCGCGGCCTTCCGGTGGCTTATGTCGCCTGCCTGGGCAATGCGGCGCAGGTCGGGCTCGCCGAACTCGGGGCCGCGCTGCTGGCGGACGAGCGGGTGACGGCGCTTGGCCTCTACATCGAGGGGATCGACGACGCCCCCGCCTTCGCCGCGCTGGCCGAGGCGGCGCGGGCCGCCGGAAAGGGCATCGTCGCGATGAAATCCGGCAAGACCGAACTGTCCCGCACCGCCGCCGCCTCGCATACGGCCTCGCTGGCAGGCGGGGGGGCTGCGTCCTCGGCCTTTCTGCGCCAGGCCGGGGTGGCGGAGGTGAACTCTCCGGCGGAACTCCTTGAAACGTTGAAGATATTCCATGCCCATGGGCCGGGGATCGGCACCCGAATCTGCTCGCTGTCCTGTTCGGGGGGCGAGGCAGGGCTGGTCGCAGATCTGGCCGCGACGGCGGGTATCGACTTCCCCCCGCCGACCGAGGCACAGCGGCAGCGGTTGGGCGAGATCCTGGGGCCCATCGTCTTCATTGCCAACCCCTTGGATTATCATACCTTCATCTGGGGCGACGGGCCGCGCACCACGGATGTCTTCACCACCATGCTGGCGGGTTATGACGCCGGGATTTTCATCATCGACCCGCCGCGACCCGACCGCTGCGACCCGTCCTCCTACCAGCCGGCGCTGGATGCGATCGAGGCGGCGGCGGCGAAGACAGGCAAGATCGCGCTGCCGGTCTCGCTGCTGCCCGAGAATTTCGACGAGGATCTGGCGATTGCCATGATGGAACGCGGCACTTCGGTTCTGATGGGGTTGGAGACCGGGCTGGCGGCGATTTCCGCGGCGCAGACGGTGCCGGGTCGGACCGGATGGCGCCCCATGTCGCCGCTGCCGCCGCGTGAGACGGTTCTGCTGCCGGAATCCGAGGCCAAGGCGCTGCTCGCCGGGGCGGGGGTTCCGGTGCCGAGGGGGGTCAGCGGGCCGACGCTGGCCGCGCTCGTCCCGCTGTCCGCAGACCTGACCGCGCCGCTGGCGCTGAAAGGCCTGGGCTTCGCGCATAAGACCGAGGCAGGGGCGGTGCGTCTGGGGCTGACCTCGCTTGAGGACCAGGCGGAGATGCCGGGCGCGACCGGCTATCTGGCCGAGGAGATGGTCACCGGTGCCGTGGCCGAAATCCTGCTGGGCCTGCGCCGCGACCCGGTTTATGGCGCGACGCTGACCATCGGCATGGGCGGCGTCACCGCCGAGATTCTGGCCGACACGGCGACGCTGGTCCTGCCGGTAGCGGAGGGCGAAATCATGAACGCGATGAAGGGGTTGCGGCTGTGGCCGCTGCTCGACGGCTATCGCGGGCGGCCGAGGGCCGATGCGACGGCTGTGGCCGGTCTGGCCGCGCGTCTGGCGGCGCTGATGCTGGCCGACGACGGTCTTGAGGAAATCGAAATCAACCCGGTGATGGTGCGCGAGAAGGGCGCCGTCGCCGTAGATGCGCTGATCAGGAGGGCAAGCCGATGACCATGGAAATGTGGACCGAGGGGCCGATCAAAACTCGCCGCGAAGGTGCGATCCTCGAGGTGACGCTGGACGCCCCCAAGGCCAATGCGATCAGCCTGAAGACCAGTCGGGTGATGGGTCTGGCCTTCCGCGACTTTCGCGACGACGACAGCCTGCGGGTCTGCATCGTCCGGGC
>JAATGA010000155.1 GCA_015654855.1 Rhodobacterales bacterium | reverse complement strand
GCCGAGGCGACCGAACGGGTGATCCGCAACGTCGAGGGCTATTGGAAGGGCGCTGAGGCTGCCAACGTGGAATCGGTCTTCTCGGTGCGCGGCTTTTCCTTCGCGGGCCAGGGGCAGAATATGGGGATGATGTTCGTCCGCATGAAGGACTGGGAGGAGCGCAAGACCCCCGACACTTCGGCCGCGGCCATCGCAGGACGCGCCTTCGGCCCGCTGCTTTTCGGCACGAAAGAGGCGATCGTCGTGCCGATCGTGCCCCCGGCGGTGATGGAGCTGGGGACCTCGAACGGCTTCACCGCCTATCTGCAATCCACCGGCGGCAAAAGCCATGAAGAGCTGCTGGCCGCGCGCAACCAGTTGATGGGCCTCGCCTCGCAAAGCCCGCTTCTGACCGGGGTTCGCCCCAACGGGGTCGAGGATGCCTCGCAGTTCCGGCTGAACATCGACTGGGTCAAGGCCGGCGCGGTTGGTGTGACGGCGGCGGATGTGGGGTCATTCCTGACCACGGTCTGGTCGAGCTCCTACGTCAACGACTTCCTCTACGAGGGCCGCGTCAAGCGCGTCTATGTGCAGGGCGAGCCGCTGGCACGGTCCGTGCCCGAGGATCTGGCGCTGTGGCGGGTGCAGAACGCGAACGGGGATTTCGTCGACTTCTCGACCTTCGCGACGCAGGAATGGGTCTTCGGTCCACAGCAGGTCAGCCGTTACGACGCCCTGCCCGCCATGGGGATCGACGGTTCGGCCGCCGACGGCTACACCTCCGGCGAGGCGATTGCCGAGCTGGAGCGGCTGGCGACCCAACTGCCGCCCGGGTTCCAGTTGCAATGGACCGGCATGTCGCTGGAAGAGAAAGAGGCCGGCGCGGGGGCGATGTATCTTTACGCCCTGGCGCTCGCCGCCGTCTTCCTGTGTCTTGCCGCGCTTTATGAAAGCTGGACGATCCCGATCGCCGTGCTGCTGGCCATGCCGGTCGGTATCCTCGGCGCGCTGATCGGAGCTTACGTTGGCGGTCAGTCGAACGGCGTCTACTTCCAGGTAGGTCTGCTGACCGTGGTCGGCCTGACCGGCAAGAACGGCATCATGATCGTCGAATTCGCCCGGGATCGGATGGATAAGCTGGGCGAGGATGCGGTCACGGCGGTGCGCGAGGCGGCAAGGCTGCGCTTCCGCCCGATCCTGATGACCTCGCTGGCCTTCGGTCTTGGCGTCGTTCCGCTGGTGCTGGCCAGCGGCGCCGGCGCCGGCGCCCGCGAAGCCATCGGCTATGCGACGCTTTTCGGCACGATCACCGGCACCTCGCTGGCGATCATCTTCGTTCCGGTGTTCTTCGTGCTGATCACCCGCCTGTTCTCGCGCCGCAAAGCCGCGCAGCAGGTGGCGACTGTCTGAGGCGAACCCAAGCGCCGCAGACCGCTCCGGCCGGAAACGGCCGGAGCTTTTCTTTTGGGCGAGGCCCGGACCAAAGTCGCGCCGCCACCCGGGTGCGACCGGTCTTTTCTGCCCGGCCCTGCCGCAAGGCGTGGATCCGCAGGGGCAGCGGACGACCTTGCCGGAACCCGGTTGCCGGGACGGCTTTGAAGGCGCGCGACGTGCGGGGCGCGCATATGCGAAAGGCCCCGGCGTGACGCCGGGGCCTTTGCGACGGATCGGCGGTTGCCCGCCAGGCTCAGTCGAGACTGACGTTCGCCTCTTTCACCACCGGCTCCCATTTCGCCATCTCGGCCTTGACATGTTCGGCCAGTTCCTCGGGCGAGGAGGCGACGATCGTGGCCGAGAAGCCCGCCATCTGCTCGACGACCTTGGGATCCTCCATGGCCGTCTTCGCCGCCTCGGCCAGTTTGGCCACCACCTCGGGCGGGGTGCCGGCCGGCGCGAACAGCGCGTTCCAGGTGTAGGTCTCGTATCCCGGCAAGGTCTCGGCGATGGCCGGGATGTCCGGGAAGGACGCCGCGCGGGTCGCCGTCGTCACGCCGAGCGCGCGCAGCTTGCCGGTCTTGATATGACCCGAGGCCGAAGGCAGGTTGTCGAAGATGATCGGCACCTGGTTGCCCAGCACATCGGTCAGCGCCGGACCCGACCCTTTGTAGGGGATGTGCAGGATGTCGGTCCCGGCCATCGAGTTGAACAGCGCCCCCGACAGGTGCAGCGGCGTGCCGTTGCCGGACGAGGCGAAAGACAAGGGTTCCTTCTTCGCCAGGTCGATCAGCTCCTGCACGGTGTTGACCGGCAGTTCCGGGTTCACCGCCAGCACGTTCGGCACCAGGACCAGCAGTGAGACCGGGGCGAAATCGGTGACGGGATCATAGGGTTTCTGCTTCAGGATCAGCGGGTTCAGCGCATGGGTCGCCACCGTGCCCATCAGGATCGTGTAGCCATCGGCATCGGCCGCGGCCACTTGCTGCGCGCCAAGGCTGCCGCCGGCGCCGCCGACGTTCTGGACGACGACCTGCTGACCCAGGGTTTCGCCCATCCGCTCGGCCACGATGCGCCCGACCACATCGGTCGACCCGCCGGCGGCGAAGGGGATGATCAGCGTGATGGCGCGATCGGGGAATTCGGCCTGCGCCGCGCCCGCCGAGGCGAGGCCGGCGGCCAGAGCCATCGCCATGGCGACGCGCCGGGTGATGTTCAGTTTCATGGTTTCCTCCCTTGGGGTGATGTCGGGCGAACCGGCGGGGGCCGGATCACCCCTCGCTTTCGATGAAGACCTCGTCGCGGCTTTTGCGGATGGCCGGCAGGAAGACCAGCACCAGCACGCCAAGCGACATCAGCAGCAGCGTCAGGCTGATCGGCCGGCTGACGAAGGTCGAGGGGTCGCCGCGTGACAGGATCATCGCGCGCCGCAGATTCTCCTCCAGCAGCGGCCCGAGGACAAAGCCCAGAAGCAGCGGCGCCGGCTCGAACCGCAGTTTGGTCATCGCATAGCCGAGCAGGCCGAAGAAGGCGACGGCGTAAAGGTCGAAGGTGTTCGAGGAGACCGAATAGACCCCGATGGAACACATCGCCATGATGATCGGGAACAGGATGTAATAGGGCACTTTCAGCAGCTTCACCCAAAGCCCGATCAGCGGCAGGTTCAGCACGACCAGCATCAGGTTGCCGATCCACATGCTGGCGATGATGCCCCAGAACAGGCGGGGCTGATCGGTGGCGACGTTCGGCCCCGGCACGATGCCCTGAATGATCATCGCCCCGATCATCAGCGCCATCACCGGGTTGGCCGGGATCCCCAGCGTCAGCAGAGGGATGAACGAGGTCTGGGCCCCGGCGTTATTGGCGCTTTCCGGCCCCGCGACCCCGGCAATGGCGCCATGGCCGAACTCCTTGGGGTTCTTCGAGACCTTTTTCTCCAGCGTATAGCTGGCGAAGGCGGCGAGGATCGCGCCACCCCCCGGCAAGATGCCGAGGATCGAGCCGATGCCGGTGCCGCGCAGGATCGGGCCGATCATCGCCCGGAAATCCTCGCGCCGGGGCCAGAGGCTGCCGACCTGGTTGGTCACCATCTCGCGGTCGTGCTCGTCTTCGAGGTTGCGCAGGATTTCGGCGATGCCGAAGACGCCGACGGCGAGCGCCACGAAGTTCAGCCCGTCGGAAAACTCGCGGACCCCCATGATGAAGCGCGGGGTGCCGGTGTAGACATCGGTGCCGACCATGCCGAGCAACAGGCCCAGCACCACCATCGCAAGCGCCTTGAGGATCGAGCCATGGGCCAGCGCGATGGACATCACCAGACCCAGGACCATAAGACTGAAATACTCCGCCGCGCCGAATTTCAGCGCGATGATGGTCAGCGGCGGCGCAAAGATCGCGACGAGAAAGGTCGAGACGGTGCCGGCGAAGAACGACCCGATCGCCGCCGTGGCGAGCGCGATGCCCGCCCGGCCCTTGCGCGCCATCTGATAGCCGTCGATGGCGGTGACGGCCGACGAGCTTTCGCCCGGCATGTTGATCAGGATCGCGGTGGTCGATCCGCCGTATTGCGCGCCGTAGTAGATCCCCGCCAGCATGATCAGCGACGAGACGGGCTCAAGCTGAAAGGTGATCGGCAGCAGCATGGCGATGGTCGCGGTGGCGCCGATCCCGGGAAGCACCCCGATCAGTGTGCCCAGAAGCACCCCGATCAGGCAGAAGAACAGGTTCTCGAACGAGGAGGCGACCGAAAACCCGAGCGCGAGGTTGGAAAGCAGATCCATGATGTTGCGCCCTTCAGAACGGCAGCCAGGGGCCGAAACGCCGGAACGGCAGGCCGAGGGCATAAGAGAAGACAAGCGTCGACAGCACCGTCACCAGCACCGCGAGAACCAGGGCCGGCAGCGGCTTCATCCTGACCGAGGCCTGGGACGCGATCAGCGTGGTGACGAAAAGCGAGGGCACGAAGCCCAGGCCCCGCACGGTCAGCCCGAAGAAGATCGGCGCCGGCAGGATGAAGATCAGGCCGCGCCAGGCGATGCGCCCGATCCTCTCGCCCTGGCCCTTGAAGGATTTGACCAGCACCAGCACGCCCATGATGAGCAGCAGCGCCGACAGGACCATCGGGAAATACCCCGGCCCCATCCGCAGCGATGTGCCGGTTTCAAGGCCGGTCGTCTGCCAGCCGAAAAACACCGCGACAAGGATAAGGAACACGCCGGCGGCGGCATCGGTCGTGTCGGTGGGTTTGGCGGACATCGGGGATCACTCCGGCAAAACAGGCATCCCCGGCGGCGTGCCGCCGGGGACGGGAAGGGGGGCGGATCAGTCGGCGTAGACGCCTGCGGCCTCGATCACCGGCTTCCAGCGGGCGATCTCGGTTTCAAGCTTGGTTTTCAGCGCGGCGGGCGTCGCATCGGCGGCGGGCGAGGGCGCGGTGCCGAGGTCGGCCATGGCTTTGGTCACGCCGGGATCGGCCAGTGCGAATTGCAGCGCCGTCGACAGCCGCCCGGTCGCCTCGGCGGGCGTGCCGTGCGGGGCATAGATGCCGTGCCAGATAGACACTTCCATCTGCGGCAGCCCGCCTTCGGCCACGGTCGGCAGGTCGGGGAAGATGGCCAGCCGCTCGGGCGTGGTGGCCGCATAGGCCTTGATCGTGCCGCCGGTGATCTGCTGGGTGGTGTTGGTCGTCTGGTCGCACATGAAATCGACCTGGCCGCCCAGAAGGTCGGTCATCGCGGGGCCGGTGCCCTTGTAGGGAACGGTCACGAATTGCGTGTCGATCGCCGACTGGAACAGCATCCCGCACAGATGGCTCGCCGCACCGATGCCCGCATTCGCCATCGTCACCTTGTCAGCGTTGCCCTTGACGTATTCGACGAAGGCCGGAAAGTCCGCGGCCGGAAAGTCCTTGCGGGCGACCATGACCATCGGCACCTCGGTCACGAGACCCACGTATTCGAAGCCGAGCGGATCGTAGGGCAGGTTGCGATACAGGGTCGCCGAGGTCGCCATGCCGATATGGTGCAGAAGGATCGTATAGCCATCGGCCTCGGCCTTGGCCACATTGCCCGCGCCAAGCGTGCCGCCCGCGCCACCGACGTTTTCGACGACGATCTGCTGGCCGAGGTCGGTCGACATCTTTTCGGCCACCAGCCGCGCGACCGTATCGGTCGGCCCGCCGGCCGCGAAGGGCACGACCATGGTGATCGTCCGTTCGGGATAGCCCTCGGCAAAGGCCGCCGAGGACAGGACGGTTGCGGCGCAAAGCGCCCCTAGAATGCGTTTCATTGCCATGTTTCCTCCCAGAAATTCGGCATATGCCCCCGGCATGGCCCCCTCCGGCCTTGCGGTTGGGGCGATCAGACGTGCGCAGGCGCCGTCACGCAAACGTCATCCGTGGGGTCGGGCGGCAAATCCGCATGTTTCGCAAGCCAATGGGTGGAAACGGGGACATCCGGCGTTTCGGATGGGTGGAAATCCACCCAAAGGTCAGTCCGCGCCCTCGGCCGGGTCGATGATCAGCCGCCGGTCCAGCCCGTGCTTCTGCATCTTTTCATACAAAGTCTTGCGGCTGATCCCGAGCGTTTCGTAGACCGGCTTCAGCCGCCCGCCATGGGCGGCGATGGCCCCGGCGATCAGGCTGCGCTCGTAATCCGCGATTCGGTCGGCGAGCTTTGCGCCGGCATCCTGCGCCGCGCCCCCCGGCGGATCGAAGGGTTCGAGGCCGAGGACGAAGCGTTCCGCCGTATTGCGCAACTCGCGCACGTTGCCGGGCCAGTCGCGGCCCGCAAGGGCGGCCAGCCGCGCAGGGGGAACCACGGCCTCGGCGACGCCGTGGCGGGCCGCCGATTCCCGCACAAGCTGTTGAAACAGCAGAGGAATATCCTCTCTCCTGGCCGAGACCGGGGGGACGTGCAGCACCGCCACGTTCAGCCGCCAGAACAGATCCTCGCGGAACCGCCCCGCCGCCACCGCCGCGCGCAGATCGGCCTTGGATGTCGCCACGAACCGCACGTCCAGCGCGACCTGTTCGTTCGATCCCAGCCGGGTGATCACCCGATCCTGCAACACCCGCAGCAGCTTTGCCTGCATTTCGGGTGGCATCGAGCCGATCTCGTCCAGCAGGACCGTGCCGCCGCGCGCATGTTCGAACTTGCCGTAGCGCGGGCGCAAAGCGCCGGGAAAGGCCCCGGCCTCGTGCCCGAACAGCTCGCTTTCGAACAGGGATTCCGGCAGGGCCACGCAATTGATCGCGATGAAGGGCTTGCCCGCGCGCGGCGACAGGTCGTGGAGCGCGCG
>JAATGA010000496.1 GCA_015654855.1 Rhodobacterales bacterium | reverse complement strand
GCCGCAACCCGTCCCGCCGCGCGCCGAAGTTCGGCGAGGGCCAGGCGGGCGCAGTCGAAGGGGCGACCGGCGGCGCCGCCATATCAGCTTCGGAAGGGCGCCGGATCCCAGGTGCAGACATAGCCGTCGCCATCGGGATCGAGGCCGCGCTTGTCTTTTTGCGGGCCACCGTTCGACAGGAACCATTCCTGCGCCAGGTCCGGCGAGGCGAATTTGGCGCAGGCCGCAGCCATGCCGCTCGCTCCGCGTCCCGAGCGCGAATACATCTGCGTGCCGACCGGATGGCTCGATTGCAGCGCGAATTGCACGATGTTCGGCCCCTCGTTTCCGGTGCGCTGCGGCAGCGCGCCGGGCTGGATCACCTGATACTGCGACCGGTTGCGCTCGATCCGTTCCTTGTCGCTCTGGATCGACTCGCGCGAGGAGACGGCGGAGAAATCCTGCTCGTCCGAGATGCCGGCATTGCCGTTGATATGCGCCATCTCGCCCGTCTCTTCCTGGATGTTGGAAGGCGCGTTGCCGCGCGGCCGGGCACCGTCCGCCCCCGCCCCGCCCGAGGCCGAGCCGCCGATCAGCGCGCCTTGCGTGTCGGAATAGGGGATCGCCGCCGTGGTGCCGCCGGTGCCCTGCGCCCGGTCGAGCGCGGCGGTGGCCCCTTCGGCCGAGAACCCGCCCGAGGGCGCGATCGTCACCGACGCAGGCGCGCCGCCGCCCGACATACGTTCCCGCATATAGCTGTTGTAGTCCTGAAATCCGGGGCCGGATTCCGGGACCCGGGGCGCACAGGCGGCCACGGCAAGAACCAACAGGATCGCTACAGGCGCACGCATCTTCACTGCCTCTGACGTATTTGTGACATTTCAGCCGGGGATTTCGCGGCGCTTACCACCATTTTTGCGGCTTGGCCACAAATCCGGCGGCGCGCTCCAGCACATGCGCGTGATTGAGCAGCCCCGCCTCGTCCCAGGGCCGCCCGATCAGTTGCAGACCCATCGGCAGGCCTTGCGAGGACAATCCCACGGGAACCGAAATCCCCGGCAAACCGGCGAGGTTCAGCGTCACGGTGAACACGTCCATCAGATACATCTCGACCGGATCGGCCTTCGACACCTCGCCGATGCCGAAGGCCGGACTCGGCGTCGCGGGGGCCAGGATCGCGTCCACACCTGCGGCGAAGGCGGTCTCGAAGTCGCGTTTGATCAGCGCGCGCACCTTGCGGGCACGGTTGTAATAGGCGTCGTAGAATCCCGCCGACAGGACATAGGTCCCGATCATCACCCGGCGCTGCACCTCGGGGCCAAAGCCTTCGGCGCGGGTCTTCTCATACATCTCGACGATGCCGTCGCCCTGCGCCAGCTTCGCACGATGGCCATAGCGCACCCCGTCATAGCGGGCGAGGTTGGACGAGGCCTCGGCCGGGGCGATGACGTAGTAGGCGGGCAGCGCGTATTTGGAATGCGGCAGGCTGATGTCGCGGATTTCAGCCCCCGCATCCTTCAGCATGGCGATGCCATTGTCCCACAACGCCACGATTTCCGGGTTCATGCCGTCCAGCCGGTATTCGCGCGGAATGCCGATGACCTTGCCCCGGATATCGCCGGTCAGCGCGGCCTCGAAATCCGGCACGGGCAGGTCGGCGCTGGTCGAATCCTTCTCGTCATGGCCCGCCATCGCGCCGAGCAGGATCGCCGCATCGCGCACCGATTTCGCCATCGGCCCCGCCTGGTCGAGCGAGCTGGCATAGGCCACGATCCCCCAGCGGGAGACGCGGCCATAGGTCGGCTTGATCCCCACGATGCCGGTAAACGCCGCTGGCTGGCGGATCGAGCCGCCGGTATCCGTCCCGGTCGCGGCCAGGCACAGATCCGCCGCCACAGCGGCAGCCGAGCCGCCCGAGGACCCGCCCGGCGTCAGCGCCGTCTCATCGCCCGTCCGCCGCCAGGGGTTCACCGCCGCGCCATAGCAGGAGGATTCGTTCGAACTCCCCATGGCGAATTCGTCCATGTTCAGCTTGCCGAGCATGACCGCGCCGGCCCCGAACAGCTTCGAGGTAACGGTGGAGTCATATTCGGGGCGGAAGCCCGCTAGGATGTTCGACGCCGCCTGGGTCGGAACGCCTTTGACCGCGAACAGATCCTTCACCCCGATCGGGATGCCGGTCAGCGCGGTCGCATCGCCCGCCTTGATCCGCGCATCGGCGGCACGGGCCTGATCCAGCGCCAGTTCCGGCGTCTTGTGGACAAAGGCGTTCAGCCCCTCGCCCGCGTCGATGGCCGTCAGGCAGGCCATGGTCAGATCGACGGCGGAAAGCGCGCCCGTCTTCAGCGCGTCGCGCGCCTCGGCGACGGTCAGTTCGTTGGCACGCGTCATTCCACCACCTTCGGCACGGCAAAGAACCCCTCGCGCGCATCGGGCGCGTTGGCCAAGATCTGCGCTTGGATTTCCCCGTCGGTCACCACATCCTTGCGCCGTTTCAGTCGCTGCGGCGTGACCGATACCATGGGCTCGACCCCCGTCACATCGACCTCGTTCAGCTCTTCCATGAAGGTCAGGATGCCGGACAGCTGTTCGGCCAGTTCGGGCAGGTTCTGTTCGGGCACGGCGATGCGCGCCAGATGCGCGACCTTGCGGGCGGTGTCGATGTCG
>JAATGA010000168.1 GCA_015654855.1 Rhodobacterales bacterium | reverse complement strand
TGGTCGCGGCGCCGTCGTGGACTTCGCCGATCTTGTGGGACTTGCCGGTGTAGTAGAGAATCCGCTCGGTCGTCGTGGTCTTGCCCGCGTCGATGTGGGCCATGATCCCGAAGTTGCGGTAAAGGTTCAGCGGGTACTCGCGTGCCATGATCTCTCCTTACCAGCGGTAATGGCTGAACGCTTTGTTCGCGTCGGCCATCTTGTGGGTATCCTCGCGCTTTTTCACCGCGGTGCCGCGGTTGTTCACCGCGTCCGACAGTTCAGCGGCGAGGCGCTCTTCCATGGTGTTCTCGTTGCGCTTGCGGGCGGCGGTGATCAGCCAGCGGATCGCCAGAGCCTCGCGACGCTCGATGCGGACTTCGACGGGAACCTGATAGGTCGCACCGCCGACGCGGCGCGAACGCACCTCGACCGAGGGCTTCACGTTTTCAAGCGCCTCGTGGAAAGCTTCGATCGGCTCACGCTTCAGGCGGCCCTGCACACGCTCAAGCGCGTTGTAGACGATGGATTCGGCGACCGATTTCTTGCCGTCGACCATCAGGTTGTTCATGAATTTCGTCAGAACCCGATCGCCGTATTTGGCATCGGGCAGGATTTCGCGTTTCTCGGCGGCGTGACGACGGGACATCTCTCAGCTCCTCACTTCGGACGTTTCGCGCCGTATTTCGAACGGCGTTGACGACGGTCTTTGACGCCCTGGGTATCCAGAACACCGCGCAGGATGTGATAACGCACACCGGGCAAGTCTTTGACCCGGCCGCCGCGGATGAGCACGACCGAGTGCTCTTGCAGGTTGTGTTTCTCGCCGGGAATGTACGAAATCACCTCGAACCCGTTGGTGAGGCGGACTTTCGCGACCTTCCGCATGGCGGAGTTCGGCTTTTTCGGCGTGGTGGTGTAGACGCGCGTGCAGACGCCGCGCTTCTGCGGGCAGGATTCCAAGTGCTGCGACTTGGACTTGCGGACGTTCGCTTCCCGCGGCTTGCGGATAAGCTGTTGGATCGTAGGCATTCACGTTCCCCGTGTAGCAACCTGTTTCATTCACGCCAGCCCGGATCCGTTCGGGGGGCGCCAGTTCAGGGCATCCGCCTTGTCTTTCGACCGGACAAACGCCAAAACCGCATCCGCCCCTTCGCGGGGACGACGCGGTGGAAACTCAGAGGATCGGGGCGCGGAGCCCGGATCATGACCACATTCGTGTTTCAAACCCCGTGGCGGACCGAAGACCGCGGGTCGGGGTAGCGGGCGTATAGGGGGAGTCGCGGGCCTTGTCAACAAGGGACGCCGGGAGGGACCCGACCCCCGTCCCCCTCCGTTTCAGCGCGCCGCTTTCCGCCGCAGTTGCCGCTCGCGCCAAAAGGCATACAGGCCGCTTGCGACCACGATGCCGGCACCGAAAAGCGTCACCCCGTCGGGCAGCGTGCCGAAGCCGATCCAGCCCAGGGCGATGGCCCAGATCAGCGAAGTATAGCGGAACGGCGCGACAAAGCCCACCTCGCCGGCGCGCATGGTCGCAACCGAAAAGACGTAGCCGCCCACCAGCGCCGCCGAGGCCAGCACGATCTTCGTCGTTTCCATCCCGTCCGGCATGATCCAGCCCTGCGGAACCGAGGCGACATAGCCGAAGGCGGTGACGGCGCCGGCGGTCCAGACCGAGATCGTGACCGAGCCGACTCCAGGCGAGATCCCGCGTGTCGCCAAATCGCGGATCACCGTGCAGACCACCGCCGCCATGGCCAGCAGCGCCGCCGGATCGAAGACCGAGGCCCCCGGCCGGATGATGATCAGCACCCCCAGAAACCCGATGCCAATGGCCGTCAGACGCCGCCAGCCGATCCGCTCGCCGAAGACCAGCGCCGCGCCAAGCGTCACCAGCAGCGGCACCGACTGGAACAGCGCCGACAGATCGGCGAGCGCCATATGTTGCAGCGCGCTCAGAAACAGCACGGTCGAGGCCACCTCGGCCAGGGCGCGCAGCCCGGTCCAAAGTCGGTCCCGTCCCGTCCGCGGTCCTCGCCCGCCCCCTGATGTCGCCCGGGCCAGGACCAGCAATCCCGCGAGAACCAGGGTGCCACGGATAGCCACAGCCTGAAACAGCGGCAGGGTCTGAGTGGCCGATTTGATCAGGCTGTCGTTCAGCGTGAAGAAAAACATGCTCGCGCACATCAGCAGCGCGCCGCGAAGGTTGTCCGACAATTCGTGCCTGTCCTGTATACTTTGCCGACGCCGCCTACAGCGCCCTCAGATCTTCCATCGAAAAAGGAAAGTTCGCGACCAGCGCCGCCTCTGTCTCGGCCGCGGACAGCGTGTCGCGCCGGCCGGTCAGATGCGCACCGCTGTCGTTGCCCTCATGCACGGTGCGGATGAAGGCCGGTGTTTCGGCATCCGTCCAGCAGTCGAAGAATTGCGGCAGCAGGCGGTGGTTGCGGGCAAAGATGTTCTCGCGCCGCTCGACCGGAGCGCAGAGACCGAGGCCGACGCCAAGCGGCATCTTTTCGACCACATCGTAAAGACTGTTCCCGGTAGGCCCGATCTCCAGGAAAAACCCGCGATTGAAGCCGATGGCGAAAGGGGTCTTGCCCCCTTTCAGCCCCGACAGCCGCCGAGAAGTCTCGCGCAGCCGGGCAATCAGGTTGCGGTCGACGGCATCATCATCGTCGATGCGGAAACTCGTCAGATGCGTCGCGCGGTCATCGAGAACCGTATCGAAGGCCGCCTGTGTCGCCGGATAGTGATACATCGGCGGCAGCGCGACAATGCGACTGTTCGGCAGGCGGGCCAGCGCCGCCTGCAACCGGTCGCGCGCTCCTGTCGGGAATTCCAGGCCGATCACCGCCACCAGTGTGAAATCCCCATCGGTCTGGGCAACCAGCGAGGGGATGGTCAGTCGCTCGAACAGCCGGAATCGCGCGTCGAGGCGGACCGGATCATAAAGCTCCGCCGCGAGCGCCCCGAAATCCTCGGCCTTGCGCGCGAATCCCGACCGCGCGGGATAGGAGAACCGGACGAGTCCGGCGATCTGGTTGCGGAAGGCCATGCGAACGCGCCCCGTGTATGGTCCGGCGCATCCTAGGCAATCCGGCCGGAAAGGCCAACACTCCGCGGCAACTTGGCGGTCGGCTGCCTGCGCCGCCGTTCCGCCCGGACGGTTCGCCCAACGAAGGTTGACGCAGGTCCGAGAGTCCGGGCGAGGACGCGACCGGGGCCGGAGGTCGACCCGCAAGATGACCCCGCGCAATCCCCTTATGCAACGGGCGGGACACCGTTCCCAAACGCGCGGACAGCGGAAACGAAAAATCCCCGCCCTTTCGGGCGGGGATTAAAAGATTTCCCAAAGAGGCAGGGATTACTCCTCGCGACCCTCGACCGTTTCGACCAGACCGCTGTCCTCGCCGAAATCGACGACACCCATCGGAGCGACAAGCGCCGCGGCCTCTTCGGCCTCGCCGCGACGCGCCTCGATGACGTTGTTGTCGCGGTCCGAAGCGATCTTCTTGACCCGGGTGGTGGCGCCACCCGTGCCCGCCGGGATCAGCCGGCCGACGATCACGTTCTCTTTCAGGCCGACCAGTTTATCGCGTTTGCCCTGGACCGAGGCCTCGGTCAGAACGCGCGTGGTCTCCTGGAACGAGGCCGCCGAGATGAAGCTGCGGGTCTGCAACGACGCCTTGGTGATCCCGAGGAGGATCGGCTCGCCGACCGCCGGGCGCAGGCCCTTGGCTTCGGCTTTCGCGTTTTCCTCGTCGAGTTCGGCCTTGTCGACGTTCTCGCCCTTCAGCAGCGTCGTCTCGCCCGAGTCCAGAATCTCGAATTTCTGGAGCATCTGGCGCACGATCACCTCGATGTGCTTGTCGTTGATCTTCACGCCTTGCAGGCGATAGACGTCCTGCACTTCGTCGATCATGTAGTTCGCCAGCGCCTCGACACCCATGATGCGCAGGATGTCATGCGGCGCGGGGTTGCCGTCCATGATGTAGTCGCCCTTCTGCACGAAGTCGCCTTCCTGAACAGGAATGTGTTTCCCTTTCGGGATCATGTATTCCTGCGCCTGAAGCGTTTCGTCCACCGGCTCGACGGTGATGCGGCGCTTGTTCTTGTAGTCCTTGCCGAAGCGCACATAGCCGTCGGTTTCGGCGATGATCGCGTGATCCTTCGGACGACGGGCCTCGAACAACTCGGCCACGCGGGGAAGACCCCCAGTGATGTCCTTGGTCTTGGCACCCTCGCGCGGGATCCGCGCCACCACGTCGCCGGCTTTGACCTCCTGCCCGTCCTCAACGGACAGAATGGCGTCGACCGACATCGTGTAAGAGATCGGATTGCCATTGTCGCCCCGCACCGGCTCGCCGGTTTCGGGATCCATGATGATCACTTCCGGCTTCAGATCCGATCCGCGCGGCGCCGAGCGCCAGTCGGACACGATCTTCTGCGTCATGCCGGTGGCCTCGTCGGTGTCTTCCCGGACCGACAGGCCCGAAACGAGGTCAACGAACTTCGCCACACCGGCCTTTTCGGCGATGATCGGCAGAGTATAGGGGTCCCATTCGAACAGTTTGGCACCGCGCTTGACCTGCGCGCCGTCCTGAACGTGCACCTTGGCCCCATAGCCGACCTTGTGGGTCGCCCGTTCCTGCCCTTTGTCGTCGATGATGGCGATCTGCATGTTCCGGCCCATGACGATCTGTTCGCCATTGGCGTTGGACAGAAGGTTCGGGTTGCGGAACTCGATCCTTCCCTCTTGCGAGGCCTCCAGGAAGGATTGCGAGCCGCCCTGCGCGATGCCGCCGATGTGGAAGGTCCGCATCGTAAGCTGCGTGCCGGGTTCGCCGATCGACTGCGCGGCGATGATGTCGACAGCCTCGCCCTGGTTGACCAGGGTGCCGCGGGCAAGGTCGCGCCCGTAGCACATGGCGCAGACGCCCTCCTCGGCCTCGCAGGTCAGCGGGCTGCGGATGCGGCACGAGGCCACGCCCGCCTGGTCGACCAGATCGGCCCGGCGTTCGTCGACGATTTCGCCCTTGGCCACGATCACCTCGTCGGTGCCCGGGACAAGGATGTCATCGGCGGCGACACGGCCCAGGATGCGTTCGGCCAGGGTCTGAACGACTTCGCCGTCGTTGACCGCAGCCTCGGCATGGATCGCGTTTTCGGTGCCGCAATCATGCGAACGCACGATGCAGTCCTGCGCCACGTCGACCAGACGACGGGTCAGATAGCCGGAGTTCGCCGTCTTCAGCGCGGTATCCGCGAGACCCTTCCGGGCGCCGTGGGTCGAGTTGAAATATTCAAGAACGGTCAGACCTTCCTTGAAGTTCGAGATGATCGGCGT
>JAATGA010000266.1 GCA_015654855.1 Rhodobacterales bacterium | reverse complement strand
GCCAGCGGATACATCGGGCCGCGGCCGAGGAACAGCACGTCCTGCGCCTCGGCCAACTCGCCCGCGAGGCGGACGATCTCGGTCGAAAGGCTCAGCGCGTGGTTCATCAACCCGGGCAGGCTGCGCAGATCGGCGAGGTGCCCCGCCAGCGCGCCGGCATCCAGCCGCCCGCGATCGACCCCGGCCTTCAGCGCCAGCAGCGCGAGGGTCAGCAGTTGCGCGGTGAAGGCCTTGGTCGAGGCGACGCCAACCTCGATCCCGGCCCGGATCGGCAGGGCCAGATCCGCCTCGCGCGCGATGGAGGAGGTGGGGACGTTGACCACCGCCACCACCTTCGCCACCCGCTCTTTCGCATAGCGCAAAGCGGCGAGCGTATCGGCGGTCTCGCCCGACTGGCTGACGAACAGCGCCCAGGAGGTTTCGGACAGCGGCGGCTCGCGGTAGCGGAACTCGGATGCGATGTCGATGTCGCAGGGCAGGCCGGCGATCTGCTCGAACCAGTATTTGGCGACATGGCAGGCGTAATGCGCGGTGCCGCAGGCGACGAGCGTGATCCGGTCGATGCCGGTGAAATCGACCTCTGCCGGCAGCGCCAGGTCCGCGCCGGGGGCGTAGTGCGCCAGCGCATCGGCCAGGACCACCGGCTGCTCGGCGATCTCTTTGGCCATGAAATGCTTGTAGCCGGCCTTTTCCACCCTTGCATCGCCAAGCGCGATCCGGGTCATGGCGCGATTGGCGCGCTGACCGCGCACGTCGAAGATCTCGGCCCCGGCACGGGTGACGACGGCGCAGTCGCCCTCTTCCAGATAGGTGATGCGGTCGGTCATGGGGGCGAGCGCGATGGCGTCGGAACCCACGAACATCTCGCCATCGCCATGGCCCACGGCAAGCGGGCTGCCCTTGCGGGCGGCGATCATCAGATCGTCCTCGCCCTCGAACAGGAAACACAGGGCAAAGGCGCCCTCCAGCCGGGCGAGCGTGGCCTTGACCGCCTCGACCGGTGTCAGGCCGGCGGCGAGGCCCTGCGCCACCAGATGGGCCACGACCTCGGTGTCGGTCTGGCTTTCAAAGCTGCGACCTTCGGCCTCCAACGCCTCGCGCAGGGGGCGGAAGTTCTCGATGATGCCGTTGTGGACGACCGCGACCCGGCCCGCGCGATGGGGATGGGCGTTGTCGATCGTCGCTGCGCCATGGGTGGCCCAACGGGTGTGGCCGATCCCGGCCTTGCCGGGCAGCGGATCGTGGACCAGCACATCCGACAGGTTCACCAGCTTGCCCACCGCCCGACGCCGGTCGAGCCGGCCGTGGTTCACCGTGGCGATCCCGGCGGAATCGTAGCCGCGATATTCCAGGCGCTTCAGCGCCTCGACCAGCAGGGGGGCGCATTCGTGGCGGCCCAGAACACCGACAATCCCGCACATCTTACTTTCCTTTCGCAGCCTTGATCGCGCGCAGCCGTTCCATCAGCTTGATGGCCAGGCCCGGTTTCACCACCTGCCGCGCCCGGCCAAGCGCCAGCGCGCCGGCCTCGACATCCTCGGTGATCACCGAGCCCGAGGCGGTCAGCGCATCGTCGCCGATCCGCACCGGGGCGACCAGCATCGTGTCCGAGCCGATGAAGGCGCGTTTGCCGATGGTGGTGCGGTGCTTCATCACGCCGTCGTAGTTGCAGGTGATGGTCCCTGCGCCGATATTGGTGAACTCTCCCACCCGGGCATCGCCGATATAGGTCAGATGGCCGACCTTCACGCCCTCGTCCAGGATGGCGTTCTTGATTTCGACGAAATTGCCGACATGGACATCCTCGGCCAGTTCCGCGCCGGGGCGCAGGCGGGCGAAGGGGCCGACGCTGGCACCGCGCGAGATATGGCAGCCCTCCAGGTGGCAAAAGCCCTTGATCTCGGCCCCCGATTCCACCGTGACGCCGGGGCCGAAGATCACGGACGGCCCGACCAGGGCGTCGCGGCCGACCACAGTGTCCAGCGCGAACCAGACGGTTTCGGGTGCGGTCAGCGTCACGCCGTTCTCCATCGCCTCGGCTCTTGCGCGGGCCTGGAAGGCGGCCTCGGCATCCGCCAGTTGCGCGCGAGTGTTGACACCGAGCGTTTCGGCCTCGTCGCAGATCACCACCCCGGCGGAAAGGCCACGCGCGCGGGCCAGTTCCACGATGTCGGTCAGGTAGTATTCCCCCGCCGCATTGTCGTTGCCGACCGCCGCGACGAGGCTGAACAGCACCTGCGCATCGGCACAGATCACGCCCGAATTGCACAGCGTGATCGCCCGTTCTTCTTCCGTCGCGTCCTTCCACTCGACGATCCGGTCGAGCTGGTCGCCGCTGGTGATCAGCCGGCCATAGCGACCCGGATCGGCGGCGTGAAAGCCCAGGACGACGACGGCATGTTTCGTGCGCGCCGCCAGCATCGCCTGCAAGGTCTCGGCCCGGATGAACGGCGTGTCGCCGTAAAGCACGATGGCCTCTCCGCTCGCGTCGGACAGCAGGGGCGCGGCCTGCGCCACCGCATGGGCGGTGCCGAGTTGCGGGTCCTGCACCACGGTCAGCGCATCCTCGTCGAAGTCGTGGGTGATCTTCGCCACCGCCTCGCCACCATGGCCGGTGACGACGACCACCCGCTCGGGGTCGAGCGCGCGACCG
>JAATGA010000303.1 GCA_015654855.1 Rhodobacterales bacterium | reverse complement strand
GGCCGTTGCCGGTCTGCGCGGATGAGAGCTGCCACGACCGGGCCTCGCTGGCGCATCTTGGGGGCAAATACGACTTCGTGAACATCAAGCTGGACAAGACCGGCGGGCTGACCGAGGCGCTGTCCCTGCGCGACGCGGCGCGGGCCGAGGGCTACGGGCTGATGGTCGGCTGCATGGTCGGGTCGAGCCTGGCCATGGCGCCGGCGGTGCTGGTCGCGCAGGGGGCGGAATATGTCGATCTTGACGGCCCGCTGCTTCTGGCCGAAGACCGGGCCGCGCCGCTGATCTATGACGACGCGGGCGTACATGCGCCGGAATCCGAATTGTGGGGATGAATATGAGCCGCATCGTCTATCTGAACGGGGATTATCTGCAGGAGGCCGAGGCGAAGGTCTCGATCTTCGACCGGGGCTACGTCTTTGCCGACGCCGTTTACGAGGTGACCTCGGTCGTTGACGGCAAACTTCTGGACTTCGATGGCCATTGCGCCCGTCTGGAACGCTCGCTGAACGAGTTGGCGATGCAGCACCCGCTGACGAAAGAGGCGCTGCTGACTGTTCACCGCGAGTTGGTGGCGCGCAACGGCCTCGACGAGGGAATGGTTTACCTCCAGATCAGTCGCGGCAATGCGGGCGACCGCGATTTCGCCTTTCCCCCGGACGATGTGCCGCCGACCGTGGTGCTGTTCACCCAGGCCGTGCCGAACCTGGTCGATACGCCGAAGGCGAAGACCGGCATCCGGGTGATCTCGGTTCCCGACATCCGCTGGGGTCGGCGCGACATCAAAACGGTGCAACTGCTCTATCCCTCGATGGCGAAGATGATGGCGAAGAAGGCCGGCGCCGACGACGGCTGGTTCGTCGAGGATGGTTTCGTCACCGAAGGCACCGCCAACAACGCCTATATCGTCAAGGGCGGCAAGATCATCACCCGTGCGCTGTCGAACGACATCCTGCACGGGATCACCCGCGCCGCGCTGCTGGTCTACGCCGCCGAGGCGCAGATGGAGGTGATCGAGCGCAGCTTCACCATCGAAGAGGCGCTAGCCGCGGACGAGGCCTTTATCACAGGCGCCTCGACCTTCGTCATGCCGGTGGTCGAGATCGACGGGGTGAAGCTCGGCTCGGGCACGCCGGGGCCGGTGGCGACCCGGCTGCGCGAGCTTTACATCGCGGAAAGCCGCAAGCGCGCGGTCTGAGGGGCATTCGGCGGCCCGAAGAGCGGAGGGCCGTCTTGCCCATGCCGAACAGCGCCAGGGGATGGCGCTGTTTTCGGTGCACTCTGCCGCGCCGGAGCGGTGGCATCTCAGAAATCGAAAAGATCGCTCAGGAAGCTGTCGCGTTTCTTGCGCCGCGTGCCGTGGCGGTGATCGTCGTCATCATCGTCGTCGCGATACCTTTCACGGTATTCCGTGCTGCGCGGCTCTGCTCGCGCGGGTTCGCGATAAGGGTCCTGCCGCGGTTCGGACTGCGCGACAGGGGGCACGGCGGCGGGTGCGGCCCGTTCGAGGATCTTGTCCAGTTCGCCCCGGTCCAGCCAGATGCCCCGGCATTTCGGGCAATAGTCGATCCCGACCCCGTTCCTTTCGGTCATCGCCAGCGTTTCGCCGTCAACAGGACATAACATTTCCTACCCCCATGTCGCATTGGTGGGAACAGAGATGGGGGTGCGGCGGCGATGCGCAAGCCCGCGCCGCCGGTCACAAACGCGTCAGCCGGAAAAGCGAAGGGGCGGGTCCATGCCCCGCCCCTTCGTCGATATCGCCGGTGAGTGCCGGGTTTATCCTTGCGAGGCTTCCGCCCCGGTGCCGCCGTCGGCCGCTGCCGAAGCGGCGGCGGCCTCCGCCTCGCGGGCGTCCTGTTCGGCCTTGGTCACCACGTCCTTTTCCAGCTGCGCGCGGTTTTCCGGCGTATCCGGCACGGCGCGGCCCCAGGCGTCGTTCATATAGGGCCCCTCAAGCTCGATGCTTTCCTCAAGCGAGCGGACCTTCACATGCGCGCCGGGTTTCACACGCTCGTAAAGGTCGATGGCGTCCTGGTTGAACAGCCGGATGCAGCCGGCCGAGGTCGCATGACCGATCGAGGCCGGATCGACGGTGCCGTGGATGCGGAAATAGGTGTCGCGGCCATTGCGATAGAGATACATCGCCCGCGCCCCCAGCGGGTTTTCGAGGCCACCCGGCAGGCCGCCGGAGTATTTCGCATACATGTCCGGCTGGGTGCGGATCATGTTCGCGGTGGGCGTCCAGCCCGGCCATTCGGCCTTGCGCCCGATATAGCCCGAACCCCGGAAGGCCAGCCCCTCGCGCCCGACAGCGATGGCATAACGCATCGCGGTGCCGTCTTCCTGCACATAATAGAGCTTGCGGGAATGGGTATCGACGACGATCGTGCCGGGCTTGTCGGGACCGTTGTAGGTGACGACTTCCTTACGTCGGTCGGCGGTCAGAAAGCGTTCGGGCACGGCCTCGATGAAGAATTCGCCGTCCTGCACGCCCTCGTATCCGGGCACGATCACCGGGGGTTCGGGCTCCCTCGGGGTCGAGGCGCAGGCGGCGACAAGCAACAGGGCGGCCAATGAGCCGAAGCGGGCTGGGATAAAAATCACGGTGATGACTCGGTGACTGGGTGCGCGTATCCGGTCACAAGGACTTGCCGGCGGCGTGAGGTCAAGTCCCGGCAGCGCGGTTCGAAAAAGAAAAGCCCCCGACCTTTCGGCCGGGGGCACTTTTCCGCCGATCCGGCGGTCAGACAAGGGAACCGGCCGCGGAACCAGGACCGAACGGGGGCAGGATCACTCGACCTTGCCGATCGACCAGAACAGCGTCTCGCCCGAGGAGTCGTCCACACCGTCGTTGTCGGTGACCACCCAGCCCTCGCCGGCGGCGTCGATGGTGAAACCCTCGACCTTATCGACGACATAGCCGTTCAGCACATGCAGATCGGGGATCAGGTCGCGGAAGGCTTCCTTCTTCACCAGCGGCAGATCGCCGTCCAGAGGCGCGGGCTTCAACTCGGACAGGGCGACGCGGGTGATCGCCTTCAGCTTCGCCTTCGCGCCGATCTGGTTGTCGCGCTCGATGATGTAGACGTAATCGCCATGCCGCACGATTTCCGACAGGCCGGTCCAGGCACCCTCGGCCGGGGTGTCCAGCGGATAGCGGACAGCGCCCCACTCCTTGCTTTCCGGGTCGTAGGACAGCAGTTTCACCTGACCCTTGGGATCGTCGCCCCATTCGCGCTGCACCGCCATCCACAGCACGCCGTCGATCACGGTGATGCCTTCGAGGCCGAAGCGCTTTTCACCCTTCAGCAGATCGGCGGGGAAGGGGATCTCGGCCTTGATCTCGCCCTTCTTGTTGACGTGCAGGATCGCGTGCGGCACCAGCTTGGCGCTGTCGCCTTCCGAGGCCAGCCAGAACCCGCCCTCGCCATCGGTCGCGATGCCTTCGAGGTCGAGCTTCTGCGCCGCATCGCCGCCGCGGGTCACGACCAGGGCGTCGGTGATGCGAGCCGGCTTTTGCGTCGCGTCGATGGTGAAGATCGTCGGCGCCGCGCCATAAACGCTGTCCGAGATCGCGAACAGATGCCCCGGCTCGTCCCCGGCGGCCAGGCCCGACATCGCGCCCCAGCCGATCAGCTTTTCGGTGCCGGCCGAGGTCAGCATCGGATAGGCGGCGGCCGCATCCTTCAGATCGTAGATCATCACATGCGCCCGCGCCGCGCCGTCCTCGCCCAGGTCGACCTCGTTGGCCGAGGCGAGCAGGCCGCGTTGCGGGATCGCGATCAGACCTTCGGGGCTGATCCCCGAGGGCAGTATCTGTTTCAGCACCGGCGCCTTCGGGTCGGTCGCGTCATAGACCCCGATGATCGAGGCGCGTTCGGAGACGACGAAGATATAGGGCGTGCCGTCGAAAGTCGCGATCTCGATGCTTTCCGGCTCGATGCCCTTCGCTTTCGAGCGGCCCTCGGGGTAATGGCCGATCTCGGCCACGGCGCGTTCCAGGCTCGCGCCGGATTCGTAGACGACCGAGCCGTCCTTGTTGAAGATGGTCCAGCCGCGCGAACCGCCTTTCCAGTCGCCCTCGTTGGCGGTGACGACCATATCGTCGCCCAGCCATTTGATCCCGTCGGGTTCGCGCAGGCGGTTTTCCTGGGTTTCGGTGAAGCTGAACTTGCCGTCCGATTTCAGATCCACACCTTCCAGCGTCACCGCACCGGCGGAGAAATGGCTTTGCACCTTCCCGTCGGCGCCGATGATCACGATGTGGTTGTTTTCCTGAAGCGTGACCGCGATCTCGCCCTTGCCGTTGATCGAGACGAATTCCGGCTCGGGATCCTCGGGCGCGATGTCGGCAAGGCCGGTCATGTCGATTTTTTGCAGCGCGGCGCAGTCGACGGTATCGCCGGTGATCGGCAGTTTGACGACATAGCCCGCCGGCATCTGCGGGATGGCGCCGTCGTTCACGTCCTCGTCGCGTTCGTTCTCGATGGCGACGGCCAGGAAGGAGCCGTCCTTCGCCTTGGCCACCGAGTCCGGCTGCCCGCCCAGATCGCAGGAGGTGACGACCTCTTCGGTCGCAAGGTCGATGACCCGCAGCGCGCCCGAGGGGTTGGCCTTCGATTCCGAGGTGTTCACGCCGACGAAAGCGCGCTTGCCGATGATGACGGCCGTGGTCGGCTCGCCATCCATCTTCACATTGCCGAGCGGCTTCGGCTGCGCCGGATCGGTGATGTCGATGAAGCCCAGAACCCCGAGCGGGCTGTCGGAATAGACCAGCGTGTCGCCGGCGTCGTTGACCGAGATGATCTCGGCCGAAGACGACCGCTCATGATCCTCGTCCCCGGCCATGTTGTCGATGGTGGCGAAGGTCGAAAGACGGTTGAAGGTCGGCTCGGCCAGCGCCGGCATGGCGGCGGTCAGCGCGAGGATCGAGCTCAGGGCCCGAAGACGGATGGACATGGCGTTTCCCCAGAATGGATCGGATGCGCGATCCATGGGGGGCGAGGGTGACGGGGCGGTGACGCGGGTGTGAAGCCTTGATGACACCGCCCCCGCAGGGGTGACGCGGAAGGATCAGGCGAGGATGACGTAATCCTTCAGCGTGGTCTCGACGCATTCCCAGGTGCCCTCGAATCCGCGGCGGATCAGCCAGCTGTCGCCGGCGCGCAGATGGGTTTCATTGCCCTCGGTATCGGTCAGGATCGAATGGCCGGAATGGATATGGACATATTCCCATTCCGAGTAGGAAACCTTCCACTTGCCCGGCGTCGCCTGCCACATGCCGGAATAGAGGTCGCCATCCTCTTCTATGCTCCAGGTGGTGTGGACGGGGTCGCCGGCCAGGACGATTTCGGGATCGGGGCGTTCGACCTCGGGCTCGATGCCGTCACGGGCGACGCGGGCGATAAGGGACATGGGGACTGGCTCCTTGGGTGGTGTTCGGATCGGCGCCCATGGGGCACATCCGCCCCGCCGGCGTCTAGCGGTTTGCGACGCTCTCGCCGCCGGTTTGCGGCAGGCGCCAGGGGAAGGCGCGCTCCCATCCCCAATTGAAGGCCAGGGCATAGACCATGTAGAACAGTGCAAAACCCACGTCGAGCAGCAGCGCCTCGACCAGGCCGATGCCGAGGCCCCGGGCCATCAGCGGCACCAGAACCGCCAGAAGCCCGCCCTCGAACAGCACCGCGTGAAGGATGCGCAGCGTCGGCGTCTTTTCCGGCGTGCCGCGCAGCCGCAGCATCGCATGGTCGAAGATCAGGTTGTAGATCCCCGTCCACAACGTCGCGATCAGGGTCGCGGCCAGCATGACCGACCCGACCTCCGACAGCGGCTTGCCCATGATCAGCGCGGCAAGCGGCGTGATCAGGGCGAGGCCCCCGGCCTCGAAGGTGACGGCGTGAAGGATACGGTTGGATGTCGAGCGCATTGGCCCCTCCGGCGGCAAGCCGGGCCCTCCCGGCAGATCGACCCGTGACGGGGAGGTGGTCCTCTGACTGCCCCGCCAATATGGGCGGGCCGCCCGCGCCGGGCAAGCCGGGCACCGCCGGACAAGGGGGAACGGTTGCCATTATGCAACCTTGCCGTTCCGCGCCCCATGTGAGCATATGCAGCGCGAACCTGCATTTGGGAGAACAGGATGAGCGCCCAAAGCCCCGTCCGGCCGGTTCTGCCGCCCGAGATCCGCGCCCGCAAGGGAGCCGCGCCGCTTGTGGTTCTGACCGCCTATACCACGCCCGTCGCGCGTCTGGCCGACCCGCATTGCGACGTCCTGCTGGTCGGGGATTCGCTCGGCATGGTGCTGCACGGTCTGCCCTCGACGCTTGGCGTGACGATGGAGATGATGATCCTGCACGGCCGCGCGGTGGTGCGGGGCGCCGAAAAGGCCATGGTCGTCATCGACATGCCCTTCGGGAGTTACGAGGAAAGCCCGGAACAGGCGTTTCGCAACGCGGCCCGGCTGA
Organism: Rhodobacterales bacterium; assembly: GCA_015654855.1. Taxonomy (GTDB): domain Bacteria; phylum Pseudomonadota; class Alphaproteobacteria; order Rhodobacterales; family Rhodobacteraceae; genus JAATGA01. The sequence continues at coordinate 2,374 of JAATGA010000303.1, read as the reverse complement.
TCTCCGAAACCGGCGCCACCAGCGTGAAGCTGGAGGGCGGCGCGCATATGGCCGACACGATCGCCTTTCTGACCGCACGCGGCGTGCCGGTGATGGCGCATATCGGGCTGACCCCGCAATCGGTCAACACACTCGGCGGCTACAAGGTCGTGGGCCGCGATGCCGAGGCCGAAAAGGTCGTCGAAGACGCCCGCGCGGTCGAGGCCGCCGGCGCCTATGCCGTCGTGCTGGAGAAGGTACCCGAGGGGCTGGCCGCGCGGGTGACGCAAAACCTCGCGATCCCGACCATCGGCATCGGCGCAGGCGTGCATTGCGACGGCCAGGTCCTGGTCGTCGACGATATGCTGGGGCTTTTCACCGATTTCCGCCCGAAATTCGTCAAGCGTTTCGGCGAGTTGGGCCAGGCGGCGGATGCGGCCATCGCCGCTTATGCCACCGAGGTTCGCACCCGCGCCTTTCCCGGCCCGGAGCATTCTTTTCCAGACGTGCCGAAAGCGAAATCCTGATGGTTGAAATCCTGCGGACCGTGGCCGCGCTGAAGGCGCGCGTTCAGGAATGGAAGGCCGCCGGCGCCTCGATCGGCGTGGTGCCGACCATGGGCGCGCTGCACGACGGGCACCTCAGCCTCGCCCGCGCGGCGCGGGCCGGCGTCGACCGGGTGGTGGTGACGATCTTCGTCAATCCAAAGCAGTTCAACAACCCGGACGATCTGAAGAAGTATCCCCGCACGCTCGAAGCGGATGCGGCCCTTCTGGGCACGGTCGGGGTGGATGCGATCTTCGCCCCCGATCCGGCCGAGGTCTATCCGCCGGGCTTTGCCACGACGATTTCGGTTTCGGGCGTGTCCGAGCCGCTGGAGGGCGCGCATCGGCCCGGCCATTTCGACGGCGTGGCGACGGTGGTGACAAAGCTCTTCGGGATGACCCGGGCGGACCGCGCCTGGTTCGGGCAGAAGGACTGGCAACAGTTGCAGGTCGTCCTCCGGCTGGTCGCCGACCTGAACCTGAAGGTCGAGGTCGTGGGGGCCGAGACGGTGCGCGACGCCGATGGACTGGCGCTTTCCTCGCGCAACGCCCGCCTGTCGGAGGAGGCGCGGGGGATCGCGCCCTCGCTCTATTGGGCGCTGCAATCGGCGGCCGGGGACATCCGCGACGGCGAGCCGCTGGACGAGGTGCTGGAAGAGGCGCGCGAGGCGGTCCTGGGTGCCGGTTTCGACAAGATCGAATATCTGGAGCTGCGCACCGCCGCGATGCTGGACCCGATGACGCGCTTCGATGCGCCGGCGCGGCTGCTGGCGGCCGCCTGGCTCGACGGGGTGCGGCTGATCGACAATATCCCGGTCTGAGGGATTTGCGGCAGGCCCCGGGGGTTTTCTACCCCCGAACCCCCGGAGGATATTTGTGCCAGGATGAAGCAGAAACCTTAAATCTGCGTTCTTCATCCTGGGAAAAATATCCTCGGAGGGGGCGGACAGCCCCCCTCCGATGCCAGCATTATCGTCCGCGCGTCCAGCCTTTCGCCCGGCCGAGCTTCGTCCCCGCGATCACTGCCGCATAGGCGATAAAGCCCGCCGGATCCGCCAGCCCCAACCGCATCAGCTTCGCCGCTGTAAGCGGCGGCTTCGCCTCGCGCGTCAGAAGCGCGGGCCAGCGCGCCGCGATTTCGGCCACGCCGGCGTTCTGCCGCCGCCTTACGCGGACCAGTGCGCCGAGGCCCTCGATCATCGGCCAATCGTAGGGGGCCGGGACCTGAACCCGTTCCCGGGCCTCGAATTGCAGGCGGACCCAGGTGTCGTCCGAGATGATGCCGGGGAACATGCCCCACCGGGCGCGCCCGGCCGCGTTCACCGCAAACAGGCCATAGCCTGGCGCGGGGCTCAGGTTGAAGGGCAGGCGCTGCCAGAACCGGGCATAGGCGCGGCTGATCGGGTTGCGGGGGCGCGGGATCACCGGCGTGCCGCCGGCATAGCGCGGCGCATCGCCGGTCAGCGCCGCCGCGATCTGCGCCATCAGCGCGGGCGAGACGGTGACATCGGCATCGAGATAGGCGCGCATGTCGCCCGCAGCCGCCGCGTCGCCCGCGTTCAGCGCCGGCATCTTGCCGCCTTGCGCCAGATCCAGCACCCGAAACCTCCAGCCAGCCGCCTCTGCCCGGTCCGCGAAGCCGCGCGCCACCTCGGCCGTCGCATCGCGGCAACCGTTCGCGACCACGATGACCTCGGCCCCGCCGGGGACGGTATCGCTCGCGAGCAAGGCCGAAAGGCATGGCCCGATCCAGGCCTCTTCGTTCGAGGCGGGGAGGATCACGCTCAACATGCGCAGCCCTTGCGCAGCACGCGCCAGCGGGGGTTGTCGTCGCCCAGGTGCCGCAAAGC
>JAATGA010000370.1 GCA_015654855.1 Rhodobacterales bacterium | reverse complement strand
GCAACGCAGAAGATAGGCAGACCGGCGGCGGGGGAAAGGGTGGGCCGGCATTCCCCGGGGGGAAATCGGCGGAAAAACTGTCATCTGCGCGTTGACTTGCGGGCCGGTGCTGCGTAAAGGACGGGCCTCGAATGTAGCGGCGCTCGAATCCGTCGGGGTTTGCGCTGCCCGAAGTCAAGGATAGCCGCGATGAAACGCACGTACCAACCGTCGAACCTGGTCCGCAAGCGCCGCCACGGGTTCCGCGCCCGCATGGCCACCAAAGGCGGTCGCCTGGTTCTGGCCGCGCGCCGCGCCAAGGGCCGCAAGACCCTTTCGGCCTGATCCGCCGCCGCCCCTTCGCAGGGGCCGGAACGGGGCTGAACGACATGACACCGCCGGAGCAAAAGGGCCAAGGCAAAGCCGAAGCGCCCGAAGCGGCCCCGGCGGTTTTGTCATGTTCCGTGGCGACGACACAAGCCGTCGCGGCTGCGACCGGCACGATGCCGGAGGACCGGACCGCGGCGGTGGCATCGCCCGGGGCCACATCTTCCCCCGAGACCCTTTCCCCCGGCACCTTGCCCGGCGACAAGGCTTCGGCCGATCCGCGGTCAGCGGCGGATCGCGATACGGCGCGGGCAGATCCGTGTCCCGCCGCTTCCGCTCCGCACAAGCCCGCCATCCTGACGTTGCGGCATCGCGCGGATTTCCTGCGCGCCGCCTCGGCCCGGCGGCAGGGGGCGGGATCCTTTCTGTTGCAGGGCCGCGACCGCGCGGACGGGACCGCGACGGTGCGGGTCGGCTTCACCGCCTCGAAAAAGGTCGGCAATGCCGTCGCGCGCAACCGCGCCAAGCGCCGCCTGCGCGAGATCGCCCGCGCCACGCTGCCACGGCTTGGCCGGTCCGGGTGGGATTACGTCCTGGTGGCGCGGCCCGGATCGACCATCGCCCGGGTCTATGCCGATTTGCTGGCCGATCTTGAGGCCGCGTTGCGCAGCCTGCACCGCGAGCGCCCCCCACGCGGCGAGGCCGCGGCCGAAACCCCGCCTGCCGGGGGCCGGGAATGACCCCCCTCGCCCATATCCTCGCCCTGCCCGTCCGCGCCTACCGCCTGGCGGCGAGCCCCTGGGTCGGCAACGGCTGCCGCTTTCAGCCGACCTGTTCGGTGTATGCGCTGGAGGCGCTGGAGCGGCATGGGGCGGTGAAGGGCGGCGCGATGGCAGCCATGCGCATCTGCCGATGCCACACCTGGGGCGGGCATGGCTACGATCCGGTACCGGGGTCCGACCCGGAGCATGATGCCGCAAAGGCCGGTCAGAGCCAGTTGCCCATCAGCACGAAAGCCGACCAAAAATAGGGATGGTCCATGCCGACCGGCTGGCGCGTCACGGCGTCCAGCGCCACGGCAGACCGCTCCGCCCCGCCTGCCGCCGCCTCGGCCCGCGCCTCGCGCAGCATGGCGATCTGCGCCTGGCGCAAAGCCTCGGCCTTGTCGAGTCCGCCTTCCACCAGGCCTGCGTAGAAATCCCGCATCAGCCGGGGCGTCGCCGCGTCCGACACCGGCCAGAGCGAGGCCATGACCGCCCCCGCCCCGTTCAGTTGCGCCGTCGCGCCAAAGCCGTCGATCTCGGCCCCGTCGCCGCCCCGCGCCGTCTGGCAGGCCGAAAGCGTCAGCAGATCCACCCCCTGGAACCGCAGCGCCCGGGTCGAGCGGATCTTCGACAGCGGCAGATGCGATCCGTCGCCGAGCAGCAGGAAACTGTCGTCCTCACGTCCCGGCTTCAGCGCGAAATGGCTGGCGATATGCAGGATCGCCGGCCGCCCGATCAGCGCCCGGCGCAGCGAGCGTTCGTCGAAGGCCCCGTCGACGCCGGTCTGCCCGTGAAGCACGCCGCCCGCGCCGAAGATCGTCCCCAACTCGCGCTCCACCCCCGGCAGCGGTGAAAACCCCGGCCAGGCGGCGGTGACGCCGAAGCCCGCCGTCTCGGCAGCGCCACGTTCGGCCCGCGCGAATTGTGTCGGGACCGCCGGGGAATAAAGCGCGAAGGCATAGCGTTCCACCAGCCAGCCGTTCCCGTCATGCAGCGCGGCAAAGGGCACATAGCGCAAAAAACCATCGAGGTTCAGCATCACCACCTCGGTTCCGCTGTCCTCCAGCGTCTGCGCCACCGGGCCGAACAGCACGGGGTAAAGAGCGGCCAGCTTCGCCTCGGCCTCGGGCGAGACGCTTTCGATCGCCTGAAGCGCGTCGAAGACCATCCGCGCCAGATCGGGGCGGGCGATGTCGACCTTGCGGTGGACGGTCACCCCCGGCAGCGTCAGGAACAGATGCACCGCATCGTCCAGCGTCGCGACCTGAAGGATCGCCGTCGGGCGCGGCAGGGTTTCCAGCACCGCCTGATAGCTGCCGACCGCATCGAAGCCCTGCCCCATCGCCACCCGCCCCTCGGCCGGCATGGCTGCGAGGAAGGCCGCGACCTCGGCATCGAACTGGTCCGAGGCGGTTTGCAGCGCGTCCTGAAGGGCGAAGATCCGGTCCTCGTCCGCCGGGGTCGCCGTGCCGGCATCGACAAGCGCCATCAGCCCGCGCAACTCGCGCTCGGCCGCGACCGGCGCACCGGACAGGGCATCCAGCCGGGCGGCCTCGCCCGTCTCGGCTTCGGTCAGATCGGCGCGGGTCTGCGACAGATCGGCCGAGGCATCGCGGCGCAGGAAGTCGAAAACCTCGTCCTCTTTTTCCATGTTCAGCACCGCCTGCGCCTCGGAAATCCGGCCCTCGGCGATCAGCAGATCGGCGAGGCGGTTGTAAAGCCGCCCCCATTCCGCCCGCAGCGCCGCGCTTTCGCGCTTATCGGGGCTGGCGTTGGTGGCGCGGATCGTCTGCTGCGCATTGACCGCCATCTTGCCGAAAAAGATCGCCCGCACCACCTCGCCCCGCCTCTCGAAGGCCATGGACAGTGCGTCATAGGCCCAGCGCTGATCGTCGAGCGTCTGGACCGGATTGGCGCGGATATAGGGCAGCGCCTTCATCACCCAGGCAATCGCCTCGTCGGGCCGGCCGTCGCGGGCCGCGACGAGGCCAAGGTTGATATGCACCTTGCCGACGTTTTCCGACCAGGCCCCCTCGGTCTCGACCATGATCGGCAGGGCCATTTCCAGCCATTCGCGGGCCAGGCCCATATCGCCCGCCTGGAACCAGACCCAGCCGATGTTGTTGGCGAGATACGAGGCCTCGCGCGTGAAGGGGCCGAGGCCCTCGTCCTCCAGCGCGCTGTAGGCGGTCAGGGCGGTGTGGTAATCCGTCAGCGCATCGTCGTGGATGTCCAGCCCCTCATGCGAGATCCCCTGGTTCAGCCAGGTCGAGGCGACGCCGACCCGGTCGGGCGGCTCGTTCGCGGCATAGAATTCCCGTGCCTCGGCGATCATGTCCAGGGCCTCGGCATGGCGCTCCAGCCGCTGCATGGCGAAGGCGTGGTCCTCCAGCGCGGTGCCCACGGCGCGGGGGCCGTCCGGCATGTGCTGGAACCGGCGATAAATCGTCTCGGCCGCCCCCGCATCGCGGGCAGCCTGCGCATATTCCGACAGTTCATAGTGCAGCCGTCCCCGCGTCTGCGCCAGAATACCCGCCATCATCGCCTCGTCGCCCTGAAGGCGGGCGGCTTCGCCCTCGGCCCGGGTCAGCAATGCGATGGCAGCGCGCTGATCCTCCGCCAGGCCCGAACCCGCGAGAAATTGCGCGAGATCGAACAGCGCATAGGGATCGCCCGCATCGGCGCGAGCGCGCAGATCCGGGTCGGCGAGCGACAGCCGGTCGGCCGCAGGAAGCTCTGGCACGGGAACGCTCGGACGCTGCCCCTCGACCAGGTCGGCCGGGAGGGCGGGCAGCGGCTCCGTCGGCGGAATCCCGGCCTGCGGAGGGGCGGGCCAGGGGGACGCGGGCTGCGCCGGGGACGCCTCGACCGCCCCGGACAGCGGGCGCCCGGTCACCTGATCGTTCGCCGATCCCCCGCCCGCGGGCGTCTGCGCCTGGCCGGCGAGGCTCGCCGTCAGGATCGCAAGGCAGACAAGGCAGATCAGGCGTCCTGGCACGGCGGGTATCCGTTACTTGGGATGCCCGGATGTTATCGCCCCGGCCCCGATCCGGGCAAGCGCGCGACTTCGGTGAACGGGATTTGTCATCCGGCCCGCTTTGGGGCATAGCTGGGCCTTGAGGCACCAGGCCAAGGCATCCCCATGTTCGACGAAGATCAGGCCGACGACATTCATCCACTGTTCTTCGGCGCGCCGAAATCGACCGAGTTCCGCAAGCTGAGGAAGCGCCTCGTCCAGAACGCGCGCGAGGCGATCGAGACCTATGGGATGGCGAAACCCGGCGAGCGCTGGCTGGTCTGCCTGTCGGGCGGCAAGGACAGCTATACCCTGCTGGCCATCCTGCATGAACTGAAATGGCGCGGGCTGCTGCCGGTGGACCTGCTGGCCTGCAACCTCGACCAGGGGCAGCCGAATTTTCCCGCGACCGTGCTGCCCGAGTTTCTGACCCGGATGGGGGTCGAACACCGGATCGAATACCAGGACACCTATTCCATCGTCGTGGACAAGATCCCGCAGGGCCGGACAATGTGTGCGCTCTGCTCGCGTCTGCGGCGGGGCAACCTCTACCGCATCGCGCGCGAAGAGGGCTGTTCCACCGTCGTGCTCGGCCACCACCGCGACGACATTCTGGAAACCTTCTTCATGAACCTGTTCCATGGCGGGCGGCTGGCCACCATGCCGCCGCGACTGCTGAACGAGGAGGGCGACCTTTACGTCGCCCGCCCGCTGGCCTTCGTCCCCGAGGCGGATTGCGAGAAATTCGCCCGTGGCATGAACTATCCGATCATCCCCTGCGATCTTTGCGGCAGCCAGGAGGGTCTGCAACGGCAGCAGGTGAAACAGATCCTCGACGGATGGGAGGCAAAAAGCCCCGGCCGCCGCCAGGTGATGTTCCGCGCGCTGATGAACGTGCGGCCCTCGCATCTGGCCGATCCCGGCCTTTTCGACTTCGCCGCGCTGATGCGCGGGGAAACGCGAGCAATTAGCGAAAATATTCCGCATCTCGGCCGTCAGGATTAACCTTCCGATCAGCCTCGTCTCCTAACCTGCGGTTCTGCGGGCAAAACGCCCGCCGTCCGGGCGAGGTGGAGATGAGCGGAACGGGGCAGACCAGAGGCTGGCGCAAGGCTGTCGAACTGATCGGGGACCTGACGAAGGTCGAGGCGATGATGTTTCTGCCCGCGCTGACGCTCGTTGCCTATTGGCTCGGCGGCGAAAGGGCGCTGACGACGATGGCCATCGGCCTGCCGCTGGTGCTGCTGACGGCGCGGTCGCTGCAACCGGCGCCGCCGGGGGCCAGGCGCGACGGGCTGGTCACGCCCGCGGTCATGGTCGCGGCGCTGGACCGGGTGCTGGCCGACGCACCCGAAACGGGCAAGACCACCGGCAGCTTCGTCCTGCGGATCGACGATGCCGGCGCGCTGCCGGACCGGATGGACCGGCCCGCCCACGCGGAACTGCACGCCCGCATTGCCGAGCGGGTCTGCGACGCCCTGCGCCAGGGCGATGTCGTCGCCCGGCTCGACCGGAACGAGATCGCGGTGGCCCTGGGGCCTGTGAACCGGCTGGAGCTGGAAAGCGCGCTGCAACTGGCGGCGCGGCTGCAAATGGCGGTCACGCCGCCGGTGCCGATCAACGGCGACCGGATCTATGTGACCTGCTCGATCGGCTTTTGCCTCGCCGCGCAGTTCACCGATGGCGTGCCCGTGACCGGCCGCCGCCTGCTGGAGGCCGCCCGGACCGCCGCCGATGTCGCGCTGCGCCACGGCCCCTCGGCCATCCGCGCCTATGCGCCCGACATGGCCGGCAGCCGCGCCGACCGCGATGCGCTGCGGGGCGAGCTGGAAACCGCGCTGGAGGACGGGCAGATCCGCGCCTGGTTTCAGCCGCAGATCTCCACCGATACCGGGGCCATCACCGGATTCGAGGCGCTGGTCCGCTGGCAGCATCCGGTGCGCGGCCTGATCCCGCCCGCCGAATTTCTGCCCGCCATCGAGGAGGCGGGCCTGAGCGAGCGGCTGGCCGAGGTGATGCTGTTCAACGGCCTGTCCGCCCTGTCGAACTGGGACCACGCCGGGCTGAACGTGCCGACCGTGGCGGTGAACTTCTCGGCCGACGAATTGCGCAACCCGCGCCTGGCCGAGCGCATCCGGTGGGAACTGGACCGGTTCGATCTGTCGCCCGAGCGCCTGTCGGTCGAGATCCTGGAATCCGTGATGGCCGATACCGACAACGACGTGATCGTGGCCAACATCACCGCTTTGGCGAAGATGGGCTGCGGCGTCGACCTGGACGATTTCGGCACCGGGCCTTCCTCGATGGTGAGCCTGCGCCGGTTCTCGGTGCGGCGGATCAAGATCGACCGCAGCTTCGTCACCCGCCTCGACGAGGATCGCAGCCAGCAGGATATGGTCGCCGCGATTCTGTCGATGGCCGAACGTCTGGGGATCGAAGCCCTGGCCGAGGGGGTCGAAACGCCGGGCGAACATGCGATCCTGGCGCAGCTTGGCTGTCAGCATGTGCAGGGCTTCGGCGTCGCCCGACCCATGCCGCTGGAGGATACGACCGACTGGATCACCCGCCACCGCAGCCGCGTCACCGCCACCCGGCGCGAGGGGCTGCGGCTCTGACAGAAGGGGCGGACCCGTCCCTCTCTCCCTGCGCGCCTTGGAATCCGCATGTCGCGGGCAACCGGATCCCGGGCAGGCGCCAGGCTTGCAGCCCGCCCTCACCTTTGCCGACCGACGCCTCCGGCGGGAGTATCCGGATCGAGAGGAATGCGAAGGCACCTCTTTCTCCTGATCCGAATACTCAAAAGACAAGCGGGCAGGAAAAGTCACGCGCCCGAAGCAGGCGCCCCATGGCGCAGGTTCCGATGCAGCGACAGAAGAAAGGGCGGGCCTGACGGCCCGCCCTTTCGATTTGCCGCGCTATGCGCCGGTCACTTCGCGTCGTCGGCGAAGATGTCGCGTTTGTGGGTGTTGCCGGGGACGAAGATCGCCCCGATGACCACCGTCATCACCGCAATGACGATCGCATACCACAGGCCGGCATAGATGTTGCCCGACTGGGCCGAGATCGCGAAGGCCGTCGCCGGCAGCAGACCGCCGAACCAGCCGTTGCCGATGTGATAGGGCAGCGACAGGCCGGAATAGCGGATCCGGGTCGGGAACAGTTCGACCAGCATGGCGGCGATCGGGCCGTAGACCATCGTCACCAGCAGGATCAGATAGGTCAGGGTGATCACCACCAGCAGCTTTTGCCCGGTGAAGATGTCGAAGAAGTTCGCAGCCTTCGCCACCGAGGTGTTGTCGGCCGCCACCATCGGATAGCCCGCCGCCTTCAGCGCATCGGTGGTGGTGGTGTCGAACGCCTTTTTCGCCGCCGCCAGATCGTCGCCGGTCAGTTTCGCGCCGTCATAGGAAGGGATGACCTGCCCGGCGACGGTCACGGTCGCGGGCGTGCCCGGGGCCGCATCCACCGTGGTCGAGTTCACCGACAGCCGCGAGAGCGAGGCTTTGGCGATGTCGCAGGACGAGGTGAACTTCGCCGTGCCGGTCGGGTTGAACTGGAACGAGCAGTCGTTCGGATCGGCGGTGACGACGACCTGGGTCTGCTGGGCCTGATACAGCATCGGGTTGGCAGTCTTCGTCAGGAAGTGGAAGACCGGGAAGTAGGTGATCGCCGCGATCAGGCAACCGCCGAGGATGATCGGCTTGCGCCCGATCCTGTCCGACAGCGAACCGAAGAACAGGAAGCCCCCGGTGCCCAGGATCAGCGACCAGGCCACCAGCACGTTGGCGGTGAAGCTGTCGACCTTGATGACGTTCTGCATGAAGAACAACGTGTAGAACTGGCCCGAATACCAGACTACCGCCTGCCCCGCCGTCAGACCGAACAGCGCGATCAGGGCGATCTTGCCGTTCTTCCAGGTGCCGAAAGCCTCGCGCAGCGGCGCCTTGGAGGCAGCGCCTTCCTGCTTCATCTTCTTGAAGGCCGGGCTCTCTTCCATTTGCAGACGGATGTAGAGCGAGATGGCGAGCAGGAAGATCGAGGCGAGGAAGGGGATCCGCCAGCCCCAGCCGTAGAAGGCGCGGATCATCCGGGCCGTGCCGTCGGCGTTCGTCACCGCCTGGCCGGCGGCGTCCAGCACCGCGACGTCGGGGTAGTTGGCGTTGACATAGCCCTGCACCAGCAGGATGACGACCAGCGACAGCAGCAGACCCAGCGTCGCCGTGGTCTGGATGAAGGCGGTGTAATAGCCGCGCCGGTTCTGCGGCGCGTGTTCCGCCACATAGACCGCCGCCCCGCCGTATTCGCCGCCAAGCGCGAGGCCCTGCAACATGCGCAGCGCGATCAGGATGATCGGCGCGGCGATGCCCCAGCTTGAATAGCCGGGCAGCAGACCCACGATGAAGGTCGACAGGCCCATGATCATGATGGTCATCAGGAAGGTATACTTCCGTCCCACCAGGTCACCCAGCGAGCCGAAGACCAGCGCGCCGAAGGGCCGCACGATGAAGCCCGCGGCAAAGGCCAGCAGGGCAAAGACGTTGCGCGTCGCCTCGGGGAAGGCGGTGAAGAACTGCGCCCCGATGATCGCCGCAAGCGAGCCATAAAGGTAGAAGTCATACCATTCGAAGATCGTCCCGGCGGAAGAGGCCAGAATGACCTTCTTCTCTTCCGATGTCATGGGGCGGGACCGTTCCGCCGCCCCCGCAGTGGTATAAGCCATAGATATTCCTCCTGTTGAACCGGCCTCCCGTGCCGGATGATCGCTCGCAATGGCGCGCCGCGCCCTGAACGGCCCGTGGCCGTCAGGGGTTGCCGCGGGCCCGGGTCCGCCGCATCCTTCGCCTCACGCTTGCGCGATCCGCCTCCCGTTTCACGCAGCCCTGCCTGCCGGTCCTTCCTCCCTCCGGCGGGTGGGCTGCGCGTCTCTTACGCCAGTCCGCCCACGATGGCCGTGAGTGCTGTGCGGATCTCGGCGATGCTTGCCATCGCGTCGACCTTTTGCAGCACACCCCGGCCGGCGTAGTAGCTGATCAGCGGCGCCGTCTGCGCGTGGTAGGCCTGAAGCCGTGCCCCCGCAGTTTCGGCATTGTCGTCGGCGCGGCGTTTGAACGCCGTGCCGCCGCATTTGTCGCAGGTCCCCGCATGGGCGGGCTGCTTGAACTCGTCATGATACCCCTCGCCGCAACCGGCGCAGGTGTAGCGCCCGGCGACCCGGGCGACCATCGCGCCGTCGTCGACCTCCATCGAGACGGCGGCGTCGATCTTTTGCCCCGAGGCGGCAAGCAGCGTGTCCAGCGCCTCGGCCTGTCCCGCCGTGCGGGGAAAGCCGTCGAGGATCACCCCCCGCACCGTATCGGGTTCGGCCATCCGGTCCTTCAGGATCGCCAGCACGATCTCGTCGCTGACCAGGCCGCCGGACTCCATCACCGCTTTGGCACGCAGACCGGCCTCGGTCCCCTGGGCGACTGCCGCGCGCAGCAGGTCGCCGGTCGAAAGCTGAACCAGTCCGAAATCCTCTTCCAGCATCCGCGCCTGGGTGCCTTTGCCCGCGCCGGGCGGGCCCAGCAGGATCAGAACGGCCGGGGTGGTGATGGTGCCTGCGTCCATGTGCCTTCAGCCTCGGTTCATGCGGTTTTCGATCAGTTGCTCCACGACCGAAGGATCGGCCAGCGTCGAGGTGTCGCCCAAAGCGGCGAAGTCGTTCTCGGCGATCTTGCGCAGGATGCGCCGCATGATCTTACCCGAGCGGGTCTTGGGCAGGCCGGGGGACCACTGGATCAGGTCGGGCTTGGCGATCGGGCCGATTTCGGTGCGGACCCAGGCCTCCAGTTCCTTGCGCAGGGCGTCGGTCGGCTCGACATCGTTCATCAGGGTGACATAGGCGTAGATACCCTGGCCCTTGATGTCGTGCGGATAGCCCACCACCGCCGCCTCGGCGACCTTGGCATGGGCGACCAGCGCCGATTCCACCTCGGCCGTGCCCATGCGGTGGCCCGAAACGTTGATCACGTCATCCACGCGGCCAGTGATCCAGTAATAACCGTCCGCATCGCGGCGACAGCCGTCCCCGGTGAAGTAATAGCCGCGATACTGGCTGAAATAGGCCTCTTCAAAGCGCTTGTGATCGCCCCAGAGGGTGCGCATCTGCCCGGGCCAGCTATCGGCGATGCAAAGCACGCCTTCGGTTTCCGTCTCTTCCTGCACCTTCCCGGTCGCGGGGTCGAGGATCACCGGCTTCACCCCGAAGAACGGCTTCGTCGCCGAGCCGGGCTTTTGCGGGATGGCGCCCGGGATCGGGGTGATCAGGTGGCCGCCGGTCTCGGTCTGCCAGAAGGTGTCGACGATCGGGCAGCGGCCCTTGCCGACATGGGTGTTGTACCAGTTCCAAGCCTCGGGGTTGATC
>JAATGA010000087.1 GCA_015654855.1 Rhodobacterales bacterium | reverse complement strand
GCTGGTCCAGCTTGGCGCCAGGGCGTGGCGCAAGATCAGCCAGCTTTCGGGCGGACAGCAGCAACGTGTGGAACTGGCCCGCGCGCTCGCGCCGCAGCCGAAGGTCCTGTTGCTGGACGAGCCGCTGTCGGCGCTGGATCTGAAGCTGCGCAAAGAGATGCAGGTCGAGTTGAAGCGGTTGCAGGTCGAGACGGGCATCACCTTCGTTTTCGTCACCCACGACCAGGAAGAGGCGCTGACCATGAGCGACCGGATCGGCGTGATGTCGGCGGGCAAGCTGCAACAACTCGGCCCCCCGCGCGAGATCTACACCCGCCCCGTCAACCGCTTCGTGGCGAGTTTCATCGGCGAGACGAACTTCCTCGACGGGGTGACGGTGCCGGGGGGCGTGAAGCTCGCGACCGGCGATGTGCTGGCTGTGCCCGACGCGCCGGCCGGCGAGGTGACGCTGGCCGTCCGGCCCGAGCACGTCCATATCGCCGCCCCGGGCGATGCCGGCACCCTGGCCGCGACGGTCAGGGGGGTCACCTATTTCGGCACCGATATGAACTATCGCCTGGGTTTCGCCGACGGAACCGAGGTCGAGGCCTGCGTCGTGTCGGGCGTCACCGGCGAGGCGACGCTGGAAACCGGCCAGCAGGTCGGCATCCGCTTCGCCCCCGGCGCGCTTCAGGTGCTGGAGGACTAGATGGCCAAAGGCGCCACACCGCAACCTGATGCGCCGCGCCCCGGCCCGGCCCCCTCTGGCCCCAGCGAGGCCGAAAAATCCGTCGCCGCCACCACCACCCGCAACGGCTGGCTTCTGTCGCTGCCGGCGCTGGTCCTGCTGTTCGTCGCGGCCTCGGGGCCGCTGCTGATCGTCGCCGCCTATTCCTTCATGAGCCCGGGGAAATACGGCGGCATCGCGCCGGGCTTCTCGCTGGATGGCTGGGTCGGGATCCTGTTCACCCGCGACATCTTCGACGACACGCTGAAACTCGCGGATGCGCATCTGACGATCTTCTGGCGGTCGGTCTGGCTGTCGCTGCTGACCACGGCCATCACTTTCGCCGTGGGCTTTCCGACCGCCTGGTTCATCGCCACCCGCCCGCCGAAATCGCGGGGGCTGTGGCTGTTCCTGATCACGATCCCCTTCTGGACCAACCTGCTGATCCGCACCTTCGCGATCAACGAGGTGATCCGCAACGAGGGGTTGCTGAACACGGTGCTGATGAAGATCGGCCTGATCTCCGCGCCCATACCGATCATCTACACCGATACGGCGGTGCTGATCGGCATGGCCTATGTCTATCTGCCGCTGATGGTGCTGCCGCTGTTCGCCGCCATCGACCGGTTCGACATGCGCCTGCTGGAGGCCGGATACGACCTTTACGCCAGCCGTTGGGCGGTGCTGCGCCGGGTGATCCTGCCCATCGTCAAGCCCGGGATCGTGGCCGGATCCATCCTGGTCTTCGTGCCCTCTCTGGGCGCTTACGTCACGCCGCGCGTGCTTGGCGGCGGCAAGAACATGATGATCGGCAACTTCATCGAGCTGCAATTCGGCCAGGGCCGCAACTGGCCGTTGGGGGCCGCGCTGTCGATGACCCTGCTGGTGATCGTGATGGTGGCGCTGCTGGTCTATGTCCGCGCCTCGAACCGGGGGACCCCGCATGGCTGACCGCACGTTCGAGATCGCCCGGCTGCCCGGCTTCGCCACCATCGCCGTTCTGGCCTTCGTGGCGCTGTATCTGCCGATCTTCACCCTTTCGATCTATTCCTTCAACGCCGGCAATTCGGTGGCGGTCTGGCAGGGCTGGTCGCTGAAATGGTATCATGACGCCTGGTCGAACGCGGCGGTGAAATCGGCGACCGTGCGCTCGCTGGTCATCGCCGTCTGGGCGGCGGTGATCTCGACGGCGGTGGCGACGATGGCGGCGCTCGGCACCACGCGGCGGGCGGCGTTCAGGGGGCAGACCTTCATCTATGTCGTAATCAACCAGCCGCTGATGGTGCCCGAAATCGTCACGGCCGTCGCATTGCTGATCTTCTTCGGCGTCATCAAGCAATGGACCGGCTATCAGGGACTGGGCTATCTGATCGCCGCGCATTCGGCCTTTTGCGTGCCCTTCGCCTATCTGCCGATCCGCGCCCGGCTGGAGGGGATGGACCTCAGCCTGGAGACGGCGGCGGCGGATCTTTATGCCACGCCCTGGCAGGCGTTCCGCCGCGTCACGCTGCCGTTGCTGGCGCCCGGCATGATCGCGGGCGCGATGCTGGCCTTCGTCATCAGCCTCGACGATGTGGTGATCACCGAATTCGTCAAATCCGGCGGACAGGATACGCTGCCGACCTATATGCTGGGCCAGATGCGCCGCGCCATCACGCCCGAGGTCAATGCGATCTCGACAGTGCTGCTGGGGCTGACGGTGGTGCTGCTGACCGCCTTTTTCCTGCTGACACGCAACAAAGACTAAAAATACCAACCGGGAGACGACGATGAAAAAACTGCTGACCGCCACCGCGCTGCTTCTGGCCTCGACCGGCCTTGCCAGCGCCGAAGGGGTGCTGAACCTGTTCAACTGGGGCAACTACACCAGCCCCGAACTGCTGGCAAAGTTCGAAAAGGAAACGGGGATCAAGGTCACCGTCACCGATTACGATTCCAACGACACCGCGCTGGCGAAGATCCGCGCCGGCGGCCATGGCTTCGATCTGGTGGTGCCCTCGGCCAACTATGTGCCGATCTTCGTGGAAGAGGGGCTGCTGACCCCGCTGGACAAGTCGAAACTGTCGAACTTCGGCAATATCGACCCGATGTGGGTGGATGTCGCCTGGGACAAGGGCCGGGAATACACCATCCCGTGGCAATGGGGTTCGACCGGCATGGCGGTCAACACCGGCGTCTACAAGGGCGACATCAACACCTCGGCCATCTTCCTCGACGTGCCGGACGAGTTGAAGGGCAAGATCAACGTCGTGCCCGAAATGAACGACATCGTGAACCTCGCGCTGTGGTATGTTGGCGGCGGCCCCTGCGAAGAGGATACCGAGGTCCTGAAAAAGGCCCGCGACGTGCTGCTGGCGGCCAAGCCCGACTGGCTGTCGATGGATTACGGCGCGACCGAAAAGCTGTCGAACAACGACTGGGCGGCGAGCGTGAACTGGAACGGCTCGACCATGCGGGCGCGGCTGGCGAACCCGGCGGTGGCCTATGGCTATCCGAAAGAGGGCTATCCGCTGTTCATGGATTCGGTCGGCCTGCTGAAGGATGCGCAAAACGTCGAAGAGGCGTATAAATTCCTCGACTTCGTGATGATCCCGGAAAACGCCGCGATGGTCTCGGCCTTTGCGCGCTATGCCAACGGGATCGCCGGGTCCGAACCCTTCATGCCCGAGGATATGAAGACCGCACCCGAGGTTGTCACACCCGAGGCGTTCAAGGCGTCGGGGCATTTCCTGCCCACCTGCTCGCCCAAGGCGCAGGAATACATGACCGCGATCTGGACCGAATTGCAGAAGTGATCCGACCGGGGGGCGCGCGCGCCCCGGAACCGGACCGGAAGGGTCAGCGCCGCCGGGGGGTCCCTCCCCGGCGGTTTTGTCGTTCGATCTCGTCAAGGCCGGTGGGCACGATCCCCAGTTCCTGCGCCGCACCGAGCGACAGGGTTTCGATGTCGAGGCCGCGTTCCGACTGGAACCGGCGGATCGCGTCGCGGGTCGCGGCATCCATCACCCCGCTCAGCGGCAGCCGGTAATAGCCCCGCGCCTTCAGCGCCCGTTGCAGGGTGGCGACGAAATCGACATCCATCACATCGGGACAAGGCACGCGGAACCAGACCTCGCTGCGCTCGCGCACCATCTGTTGCCGCGTCTCGGTGCGGAACGAGGCGGCCTGGGTCACATTGCCCGAAGCGTCGCGCTTTTCCGGCCGGTCGACGACCTGTTCCGTCACCGTCTCGATCACGGCGGGCGACAGGTCCGAGGTCCAGCAGGCGCCCTCCGGCCCTTTGGGCGGACCCGATGCGCCGCTCGGCCGCACGAGCCCCGCGCCGAGGTCGGCCCGGCCCGGCGCCGCCGGAATGACCGTGGGTCCGCAGGCCGCGAGGCCCAGAAGCAGCACCAGCACGCCGCCGGGAAAAGGGGTTCGCATCCTGACCCGCACATCTTGCCTGTCGTTCGGGCCACGGCGGAGCCGCGGCGTGCCGGTTGTCCTTGCGGCCGGATTTCTGTCCGGTCCTGCGGTCTGCTCGCTTGCGCCGTCCGGCCCATGGGGTTCGTCCGGCGAGGTTCTTTCCCGGCGGTCCGGGTCTTTATCGCACAGGATAGCGGCAGGGTCGCAAACGGGAAAGCCCATGGCGCATGTGTCACGCGCCGCTCTGGCAAATCGGGCACAGATTTCCTAAGTGTCGGAATGCGACCCAGATTCAAGGAAGGCAGAAGACGGCGATGGCTAAGATCACCTATGTGGAATTCGGCGGCAAAGAGCATGTGGTGGACGTGGCCCCCGGTCTGACCGTGATGGAAGGCGCCCGCGACAACGGCATTCCGGGGATCGAGGCCGATTGCGGCGGCGCCTGCGCCTGTTCGACCTGCCATGTCTATGTCGACCCCGCCTGGGTGGAGCGTCTGCCGAAGAAAGACGCGATGGAAGAGGATATGCTGGATTTCGCCTGGAATCCCGATCCCGCGACCTCGCGCCTGACCTGCCAGATCCGGGTGACGGCGGATATGGACGGGCTGCGGGTGCAACTGCCGGAACGGCAGATCTGATCCCGCGCCGGGGTGTATCCGCGCCCGCATCATCCCTTTGTCACCGGCGGCGAGAGGGGGCGAGGCGCGGAGATCGCGGGGAACGGCCGGCCGGTACGCGGGGTTGCGCGTCAGTTCGTGCGGCGCGGCGGCATGAAGGGCAAGGGGGCGACGGGCACGCCATCGTCGATCAGGGCGCGGGCATCTTCGGGGCGGGCCTCGCCGTAGATGGAACGCTCCGGCGCATCGCCGGCGTGGATCGCCAGCGCCTCGGCGGCGAAACCCAGGCCCACATACTACGAATTCTCCTCGACCTGGCGGCGCATCGCGGCCAGCATCTCCTCCATCGGATTTGCCGGGGCGGAGAGGTCGGGGCGCGGCGGATCGTCGGTCGGCGGCCCGGACCGGGCCACCACCGGCGCCATCAGGGCCTTTTCGACCCTGGTCGAGCCGCAGACCGGACAGGAGAGGTGGCCGGCGGCGCGCAAATCCTCCAAAGCGGCGGAAGACTGGAACCAGCTTTCAAACCCGTGGTCTTTTTCGCATTTCAGCGCATAGCGGATCATCGGCACCTGCCCGTGACGGTCTGACGACAGCTAAACACTCTGCCGGCGAAATCAAGCGCCACCCGACCCCTCCCCGCCCTGCCCTTCTCCGCCCGGCCCCGCACCGAGCAGCGTCGGATCATCCCCCACGGCGGCGAGCAGGCGGCGCAGTTCCGGCTCGGCCACCTTGCGGGCGGCCTTGTCGGCGGGAAACCATTTGCGGCGGCGCTGCTTGCGTTCGGGGAACTTGTCGGCCAGCCGCGCGACGCGCAGCGGATAGACCGCCACCATCAGCGCGATCGAGCCGGCCTTCAGCACCTTGTCGTAGGAATAGAAGCCCATGGCGTCAGGGCGGACGCCCCCCTGGACCCCCGCCTCCTCCCAGGCCTCGCGCGCGGCGGCCTCGGCCTGGGTGAAGCCGTCCATCGGCCAGCCCTTGGGGATGATCCAGCGCCCGGTGTCGCGGCTGGTGATCAGCAGAACCTCGACCCGGCCGCGGTGCATACGCCAGCACAGCGCGGCCAGCTGGCTGCGCGTTTCCGCCGCCTGGTCGGCGGGAAGCCCTGTCACGAGTCCGTTCATCCGTTCACACCTGCCACTCAACCCATGCCATTTGCCCTTGCACGCGGGCGCCCCTTGCACGCGGGGTCTGGCGCTGCCGCATAGAATGATGCCAGGAACAGGGACAGGGATCAACCGCAGCAAACCGCGACGAGAGGCCCCGGTGCCATGGATTTGAACAATCCGGTCTTCATCGGCTCAAATATCTATCGCGATTCGCCTTTCGGGCGCCACCATCCATTGCGGGTGGCGCGCGTGCCGGCGGCGACCGACCTGGCGCGCGCCCTCGGCTGGCTGCCGGACACGCGGTTCCGGCTGTCTCCGCGCGCGAAGCCCGCGGCGGTGACGGGATGGCACGATGCCGGTTATGTGGCGGCCCTCTGCCGGGCCGAGTCAGAGGGTGGGCTGCCCGCCGATCTGGCCGCCCGCTATGGCCTTGGCACCCTGTCGAACCCGCTGCACCCGAAGGTCTGGTCACGCCCCGCAACCGGCGCAGGCGGCGTGCTTTGGGCGGCGGATGCGCTCGCCCATGCCGGGACCGGTCGCATCCATGTGCCGGGCGGCGGCACGCATCACGGGATGCCCGACCGGGCCAACGGCTTTTGCTATCTGAACGACCCGGTGCTGGGCATCCGCGCGCTGCTTGCCGCCGGGCTTACGCGCATCGTCTATGTCGACATCGACGCCCATCACCCCGACGGAGTGGAATTCGCCTTCGCGGGCGAGCCAAGGGTCCGCATGATCTCGGTCCATGAGGAGGCGCGCTGGCCCTTCACCGGCGCGCTGAGCGATACGGCCGGAGGCTCGGCCTTCAACCTGCCCGTGCCGGCAGGCTTCGACGACACCGGGATGCGGGCGGCGCTGGAAGACCTGATCCTGCCACGCACCGCCGCATTCCGGCCCGAGGCCATCGTGCTGCAATGCGGGGCCGATGCTTTGCGCGAGGATCCGCTGTCGCGGCTGGCGCTGTCGAACAACGCCCATTGGTCGGTGGTGGCGGCGCTGGCGCCACTGACACCGCGCTTTCTGGTGCTGGGGGGTGGCGGCTACAACCCCTGGTCGGTGGCGCGGTGCTGGGCCGGAGTCTGGGCGACGCTTGCCGGGGAAGAGATCCCCGACCACCTGCCGGAGGCGGCGCAGGCGGTTCTGGCGGCGCTGGACTGGGCCGGGGGCGCAAGACCGCCGCCCGCGCGCGAACTGCTGACCACCTTGCGCGACGCGCCCCGCGCGGGCAGGCTCGACCCCGAAATCCGCACCCGACTGAGCCTTCTCGCCCGCCGATGATCCGCGCCTTCCTCGCCCTGCCCTTGCCCGACGCCGCCCGTTCCGCGCTTGCGGTGCAGCAGTACCTGCTGCCGCTGCCGCGCAGGGAGCCGCCGGAAAACCTGCATTTGACCCTGGTCTTCCTCGGCGAGCAGCCCGAGCCGGTGCTGGAAACGGCGCACGAGGGCTTTGCCCGCATCCGCATCGCCCCCTTCCCGCTGGAGTTGCGGGGCCTCGGCCTTTTCGGTGGCGGGAAGCCACGGCTCGCCTGGGCCGGGGTCGCGCCGTCGGAACCTTTGGCCCGGTTGCAGGCCAAAGCCGAACGGGCCGCGCGAGAGGCGGGCTGCAAGATCGAGACCCGCCGCTTCACCCCGCATGTGACGCTGGGGCGGCTGCCCGCCATGCCCGCCGACGACAGGCTGCGGCTGGAACGCGCGGTGGCCGAAAGCCGCTTCCAGGTCCCGCCGTTTATGGTGGAGGAGATGGTGCTTTACCGCTCCACCCCCGGCAAGACCGGCAGCCATTACGACGAACTGGCGCGCTATCCGTCTGGATGAGGGGCCTTACAGTCCCGGGATCCGGCGCAGGGCGGCGATGATCGCATCCGCATCGCCCGCCGGCACCAGCGCGCCCCGCGCCGCCGCCGCCAGCCGCGCCTGCGCCGCTGCGTCCAGCGCGATCAGCGCCGGGGCCAGCGCCGCCACATCCGCCACCGCCACCGCGCCGCCCGCCGCATCCAGCGCGGCGAAAGCATCGGCGTTGTTGTAGACCGACGGCCCGCGCACGATGGCCGAGCCCTGCGCCGCGGGCTCCCACGGGGTATGGCCGCCGACATCGGCGAAGGTGCCGCCGATCACCGTCGCCCCCGCCATGCGATACCAATGGTCCATCTCGCCCATCGTATCGGCCAGATGCACCGCCGTCGCCGCCCCGGGCACCTGACCGGCGGACCTTTGCGCCATCGACAGCCCCCGCGCCGCGATCAGCCCGGCGATCGCCGCCGCCCGGCGCGGGTGGCGGGGGGCCAGGATCAGATGCCGGAACCCTCCCGCCGCCCGCGCCGCGACAAAGGCGTCGAGGATCGGCGCATCCTCGCCCTCATGGGTCGAGGCGGCGAGCAGGCAGTCCGAACGCGGAACCGGCGGGACAAAGGGCAAGGGCGCAAGCGGCTCCGCTGCTCCCTGCCCCTTCAACGCCAGCACGGGTCCGAGCGCCGCCGGCGGCAGACCCAGATCGACGAACCGCGCCTCGGATCCCGCGTCCTGCGCCGACAGAAAGCGCAACCGCCCCAGCGTCGCCCGCATCAGCCCCGGCGCGAACCGCCGCCAGCGGCCTGCGCTGCGTTCCGACAGCCGCGCGCCAATAGCCATCACCGGCACGCCCGCCCGCGCACAGGCGGCGATGCGGCCCGGCCAAAGCTCGTTCTCGACCAGGATCAGCCCCTTCGGCCGCCATCGCGCCAGCACCCGTTCCGCCGCCCCGCCCGCGTCGAACGGGGCAAGCGCCGCCGTAACGCCGGGCAGGCCCCAACCGGCCACCATCGCCCGCCCCGTCGCAGTATTGGCGGTGATCAGCAGGCGAAGCCCCGGCACCTCGGCCAGCAGGCGCGCGACGATCCGGCGCACCGAGGTCAGTTCGCCGTTCGAGGCGCCGTGCAACCACAGCGCCGGGCCGCCTCCCCCGGATACAGTCCCGTATCCCAGTCGTTCGGCCAGCGCGCCTCGCGGCAGGCGACCGCGCAGCCGGCCCGCCAGGGTCGCCGCCGCCATTGCCGGCAGGGCAAGCGTCACGATCAGTCGATACAGAACCATCGGCCCCCCGCCGCGCCCGCGCGCCTTGCCCGAGGGATAAGGGCAAGCCGCCGGGCTGGCAAGCCGCCCGACGACCTGCATCCCCGGCGGAGACCCGCAGAGGCGCGCCGGCAATGGCATGATTCCAACATCATGTCTCCGGGGCGCAGGACCGCCAGCACGACGCCACCCAGACCCGCCTGGCATGGCATGACGGCGGCTTTCGTCGTCCGGACCATTTGCGAGCACCCGCGCTCGCCATGCGGCGGACCAGATCCCGGACCGGGATGTACATTTTCCGACCTGGCCTCCGCGAAGGAGGCGGGCCTTATCCCGGCCCCTGCGCCGTGCCGATCGATGCCGTCTTCGTGGCCCGGCAGGGCCTCATTCCATGAAAAGTAACAGATATTTCAGATCGAAGTTTTAGAATTGATCTAAGTCAAAGCTGCCACCGCCCCGTGATGGTCTGGTCCTTTCAGCGCGAATACCCCGGAATGGAGCCAGACGATGCGAATCCTGATACCAATACTGCTCGCCAGCACGGCCCTCGCGGGGGCCGTCCGGGCCG